>NZ_CALIWN010000057.1:0-18963 GCF_938046485.1 uncultured Aggregatibacter sp.
CCGATTGTACCCACGTTAACGTGCGGTTTTGTACGTTCAAATTTTTCTTTAGACATTGATTGTCCCTCTAAACAAACACGGTTATCGATGGTTCAATTTACCAGATTAACCAAAGTATTAAAATTTGTAATGGAGAGATTATTAAGAAGTGGTGCTGATAGGCAGATTCGAACTGCCGACCTCACCCTTACCAAGGGTGCGCTCTACCAACTGAGCTATATCAGCGCTTGGAGCGGGCAGCGGGAATCGAACCCGCGTCATTAGCTTGGAAGGCTAAGGTAATAGCCATTATACGATGCCCGCCGTTCTTAATTCATCTGTCCCATCAGTCGCTTAGAAATGGTGGAGGGAGAAGGATTCGAACCTTCGAAGGCTGAGCCGGCAGATTTACAGTCTGCTCCCTTTGGCCGCTCGGGAATCCCTCCACGCTAATTTGGGGCTTATCACACGAGATAATGGTGCCGACTATCGGAATCGAACTGATGACCTACTGATTACAAGTCAGTTGCTCTACCTACTGAGCTAAGTCGGCCTCGTGAACAAGTGAGGCGTATTATAGGGATTTTTTTATACCTGACAAGTCTTTTTTTTTATAAATCGTTTTTTTTTAATTATTCGTTTAATTATCAAACAAAAGAGAATACTGATTTGCGTAATTTATAAGCACAACTAAATTTTTACTGCGCATCCTTTCATTTATAAGGTATATTTCACCCATTATTTTACTCAATGGAAGCGCAATTTAATCGTGAAATCTCCAATTTCTGACACTTTTTCAGACAAATTAACCCCCTTTTTATCCTTTGAACGACAGCATTGGGCTGCCTTACGCAAATCCGTGCCATTAAAATTGACCGAGCAAGATCTTAAACCGCTACTGGGTTTTAATGAAGAATTGTCGCTGGATGAAGTACGTACAATTTACCTGCCACTCACCCGCCTGATTAACTACTATATAGAAGAAAACATTCGTCGCCAGAATGTTCTTCATCGCTTTCTTGGCGGAGAAAGCCCCAAAGTACCCTATATCATCAGTATTGCCGGCAGTGTTGCCGTAGGCAAAAGCACCTCGGCACGCATTTTACAATCTCTTCTTAGCCATTGGCCGAGTGAACGGAAAGTGGATTTAATTACTACCGATGGTTTTTTGCATCCGCTTTCTTATTTACAAAAGCATCAACTATTACAAAAGAAAGGTTTTCCGATTTCTTACGATACACCAAAATTAATTCATTTCTTAGCTGATATCAAATCCGGTAAACATCATGTGAAAGCACCGATTTATTCTCATTTAACTTATGACATTATTCCTGAACAGTTTAATGTTATTGATCAACCGGATATTCTGATATTAGAAGGGCTCAACGTCCTCCAACCCAATGATAATCGTGCAAATCAAACCTTCGTTTCAGATTTTGTGGATTTTTCGATTTATGTGGACGCAGAAGAAAGCTTATTAAAAGAATGGTATATCCGTCGATTCTTAAAATTCCGACAAAGTGCGTTTTCTAACCCGAATTCCTATTTTAAACATTATGCCAATCTTTCCGAACAAGAAGCCATTGCAACGGCCAGTCGTATTTGGGATGACATTAATGGATTAAATTTAAGAGAAAATATTTTGCCGACGCGTGAACGTGCCAATCTCATCTTAAAGAAAGGCGCTAATCATGAAGTCGAGTTAGTCAAACTGCGAAAATAAGGCAAAAAGAAACCGCACTTAATTCAGCAAGACATAAAGTGCGGTCGTTTTTCTTTCTATTTCTATCGAGTCCCATGAATCACGATTGTTTTACCATGGGCTGTAATCAAATGTTGCTCTTCTAACATTCTCATAATACGCCCCACTGTCTCACGGGAGCATCCCACCATCTGTCCGATTTCCTGACGGGTAATTTTAATTTGCATCCCGTCCGGATGCGTCATGGCGTCCGGCATTTTGGCTAAATTTAACAAGGTCTGCGCAATACGCCCGGTGACATCTAAGAAAGCTAGATTGCTGACTTGCCGTGATGTTCGTTGTAAGCGATGGGCTAATTGTGCGGTCAGATACATTAAAATATCGGGGCTAACTTGAATTAATTGACGAAATTTCCGATAGGAAATTTCAGCAACCTCACAAGCGGTCTTTGCTTTAACCCATGCAGAACGCAGTTGACCATCTTCAAATAATCCTGCCTCACCAAAGAACTCGCCCTTGCCTAAATAGGTCAAAATCATTTCCCTGCCGTCTTCATCCTTTACCATGACGGAAACCGAACCGCTAATGATGTAATACAACGTATCCGCTTCTTCTCCGGCGTTAATCAGTATGCTTTTCGCTGCATATTTTTTGATGTGGCAATGTGATAAAAACCACTCCAGCATCGGATCCGTCGGTTGTGTGGCTTGTGCGTCCTGTTCCTGCACGTAAAACCTCCATCTAATTATGAAAAACTAAAAAGTTTATCTAAAAAAATCCGTTTTATCTTTTATATCAATAGATTCATGTAGTTCAGACCAAACGATCACCGCACGTCCTTGGCGGATTCTGTTCAGTAGCGCTTTCTTTTTTTGTTCGAAAGTCTGTTCATGTGAACCATAATCGGTTCCTTCACGTAAAATGACGCTTTCCACAATGTTAATTAAAGTGTCTTCCGCCAGTTCTTGCCAAGGAATAATCACGACATATTACCTAAATAAATAAATTATGCAAATAAGCTTTCAATGAGCTGCCATTGCTGGCTAAACCCTTGATTTGGTGTGTGTCGGAAGTTGGAACGCACATAGCGCATAAACTGCCCTTCACAGAGGGTGACGAGGTGTGCGGCGATAATGCGTTCGTCCACGTTAAATCCGCGTCCTTCGCGCAATTTTCGCATTTGCAGAATATTCACAAACTGCAATTCCAGCCTGTCAAAAAAGGTGGCAACGCGGGCTTGTAGTTTGGCATCTTCAAACATCAACGCATGGCCTGTTAACACACGGGTCAAACCGGGGTTTTTACGGGCAAAATCCAAGATCATCTGCAGGATATCTTTTACCCGTTGCATGGTGTTGGTTTCATTTTTGATAGATTGTGAAATGCGATTCAGCAATGTGCTTTCGATATTCTCAATTAAGGCTTCAAAAATCTTGGTTTTGCTCGGGTAATAACGGTATAACGCCGCTTCTGATACCCCCACTTCCGCGGCTAAACGCGCCGTTGTCATACGCTCCATGCCGCGTTCGGAATGCAACATATGCGTAAGCACCGTCAACACTTGTTGGCGGCGTTCTTTAATACTACGTTTATTGGTTTGTTCCATTAGTGTTTACCTGAATGGCCGAAACCGCCTTCGCCGCGTTCTGTGGCATTAAATTCGTTGACGATATTAAATTCCGCTTGCACAACGGGCACGAAGACTAATTGCGCGATGCGATCGCCTACTTCAATTTTGAACTGTTCATTGCCACGATTCCACACGGAAACCATGAGCGGACCTTGATAATCAGAATCGATTAAACCGACTAAATTACCCAACACAATGCCGTGTTTATGGCCTAAACCGGAGCGCGGTAAAATGACTGCGGCTAAATTCGGATCAGCAATATAAATAGAAAGCCCCGTTGGAATTAATTGGGTTTCACCCGGTTGGATTTCAATGCCATTGTCTAGAAGTGCACGTAAATCCAAACCGGCTGATCCTTCAGTAGCATACGTTGGCAAAGGAAATTCGCTGCCAAGACGGCTATCTAAAATTTTAACGTCAATTTTTTTCATTGTGATCTTTTCCTTTAACGAAATCTTTTTGATAAAGTGCGGTTGGTTTTTGCTGTGTTTTTTTATTGACGGTAACGCGCCATAATTTCACTAACTAATGCTTCTGCCAATGTATTTTTATCCGCCTGCGGCAAGGCTTTTTCGCCATTCTTCCAAAAGAGGTGTAGCGCATTGTGATCTTGTCCGAACACTTGCCCGCCGGAAACGTCATTGGCACAAATCATATCCAAATTTTTGCGCGTCAATTTATCTTTCGCGTAATCGACAACATTCTGCGTTTCAGCCGCAAACCCAATAGTGAAAGGGCGCTTTTCCGTAAGATGCGCCACATCCGCGATAATGTCCGGATTTTTAACGAGCTTTAACGTCATTTCTTCAGCCGATTTTTTGATTTTTTGATCAGCGATATCCGCAATACGGTAATCCGCCACCGCAGCACAACCAATAAAAATGTGATTTTTGACCGCACTTTCTAAGGCGGTTTGCCACATTTCTTGCGCAGAAGTGACATTAATACGCTGGATGTTGGGAGAGGCGGTCAGATTCACCGGGCCGGCAATTAGCGTCACCTGTGCGCCACGTTTGGCAAAAGCCTCTGCAATGGCAAAGCCCATTTTACCGGAGCTGTGATTGGAAATGTAACGCACCGGATCGATGGCCTCGCGTGTTGGGCCTGCTGTAATGGCAACATGGATGCCGAGTAAATCTTGCTGCACAGTAAAATGATGGCAAAGTGCGGTGAAAATTTCAGAAGGTTCAGACATCCGCCCTGCACCCACGTCACCACAGGCTTGTTCGCCACTGTTCGGGCCGATAAGTTGTATGCCACGGCTTAAAAGTGCGGTCAGATTTTGCTGTGTTATGGCTTGGCGATACATTTGCTGATTCATCGCCGGCGCAAGAAAAATCGGTGCACTGGTGGCAAGGCAAATCGTGGAAAGTAAATCGTTCGCCATCCCGACAGTTAAGCGCGCAATAAAATCGGCACTGGCTGGCGCGATTAATACGACATCCGCCCATTTCGCCAATTCAATATGTCCCATCGCCAGTTCTGCTTGCGGATCCAATAACGATTGTGCCACGGCATTGCCGGAAATCGCTTGCAAGGTGAGTGGAGTCACAAATTCTGCAGCGGCAGGCGTGAGCACCACGCGAACCTGTGCGTTGGCTTTGCGTAATAAACGAATTAATTCGATGGTTTTGTACGCGGCAATGCCGCCGGTAATGCCCACAACAATGCGTTTATTTTCTAGATTAATCATGCTTGAATCCCATGAATTGACTGACTCGGAGATGAATCCGCTTATTCTACTTGAATTATGATTTAATCAAAAATCTTATTTTGCGATCAGGATTCCACTTTTAAAGTCCGCTGTTTGGGTTTTAACGCCTTGTATGAATGAATAACGAATCTGTTATTTTTTGCGAGGTTAAAGAAATGGATGAGGCCTTAATGCCAAGGGAAAAGCTCTTAAAATATGGCGTCGCCACACTGACAGATGCTGAACTTTTGGCCATTTTTTTGCGTACGGGGATTAAAGATTGTCCGGTGATGCAGCTATCGAAAAATGTACTACAACATTTTGGCTCGTTGCGAGGGCTCATTAGTGCTAATCAAGAGCAGTTTTGTGCAGTGAAAGGCATTGGCATTACGCAGTTTATTCAGTTGCAAGCTTGCACGGAAATGACTCGTCGTTATTTATTGGCGGAACTTAAAGAAGGGTATTGTTTTAGCTCGTCAGAGACAGTGAAAATGTACTTACAAACAGAGTTGGAAAATACGGAACGAGAGATTTTTTTAGTGCTGTTCTTGGATAACCAACATCGTCTGATTAAACAGGAGCGCTTGTTTCTCGGTACAATTAATAAAGCGATGGTGTATCCGCGCGAAGTCATCAAGGAAGCGTTGGCTTGTAATGCGGCGGCGATTATTTTGGCACATAATCATCCTTCCGGCGTAGCGGAGCCAAGCTTTTCCGACCGACAAATTACGGAGACTATCAAACAAGCGGCGGAGTTGGTGGAAATTCGAGTACTGGATCATTTTGTGATTGGTAAAGGCGATTATTTTTCCTTTGCGGAACAAAATCTTCTCTAAAACGCACCGCACTTTTGGATAAATTTTAGTTTTAATGTCAGCAAATTCAGGATTTAGGCTTGAGAATGCAATATAAAGTGAGTATAATGCACGACCTTTAATATAGTATGCGGGTCGGGTTATACGACCTGACGAGGTCATTCAAAAGTTATTTTTGAAGTATTCCGAACCGTAAGCTCGAGCTTAAATTTCATTATTGGAGATTAATATGTCTAGAGTCTGTCAAGTAACAGGCAAGCGTCCGGCAGTGGGTAACAACCGCTCTCACGCAATGAACGCGACTCGTCGTCGTTTTCTTCCTAACCTTCACACACACCGTTTCTGGGTTGAAAGTGAAAACCGTTTCGTAACATTACGCTTAACTGCAAAAGGTATGCGTATTATTGATAAAAAAGGCATTGATGCAGTTTTAGCTGAAATCCGTGCTCGTGGCGAGAAAATCTAAGGAGCTAACAAATGGCAGCAAAAGGTGCTCGTGAGAAAATCCGTTTAGTTTCTACCGCAGAAACCGGTCATTTCTACACAACTGATAAAAATAAACGTAATATGCCTGAAAAAATGGAAATCAAAAAATTTGATCCAGTTGTGCGTAAACACGTTATTTATAAAGAGGCAAAAATCAAATAATTTTGCACGAATTGAAAAACCCGACATTGTTCGGGTTTTTTTATATCCAGTGGCTATCGGAGAAAGAGAATGCCTGAACTACCTGAAGTCGAAACCGCACTGCGTGGCGTGAGCCCTTATTTGAAAGATTACGTGATTGAAAAAATCGAGGTACGTCAGCCTAAACTCCGTTGGGTGGTATCACCGGAATTAGCGACATTGCATCAAGTAAAAATTCTGGATCTGAGCCGCCGCGCCAAATACCTTATCATTCATACCGAACAAGGTTATATCATCGGGCACTTAGGGATGTCAGGAACCGTAAGAATCGTACCGCATGACAGCCCGATAGATAAACATGATCACCTAGATATTGTGCTGAATAATGGTCGATTATTGCGTTATAACGATCCGCGCCGTTTTGGCGCTTGGTTGTGGACGGAAAAATTGGACGAGTTTCATTTGTTTTTAAAACTGGGGCCGGAACCGCTATCAGAGGAATTTAACGCAGACTATCTTTTCAAAAAATCTCGCAAAAAAACGACCGCACTTAAGACCTTTTTAATGGATAACGCTGTGGTGGTGGGCGTTGGTAATATTTATGCGAATGAAAGTTTGTTCTTGTGCGGATTACATCCGTTAAAACTTGCTGCGAATCTCACCCGAAAACAGTGTGAACGTTTGGTAGATACCATCAAATCCGTGTTAGCCAAAGCCATTGAACAAGGCGGAACGACACTCAAAGATTTCTTACAACCTGATGGCCGGCCGGGTTATTTTGCGCAAGAATTACTGGTTTATGGCAACAAAGGTAAACCTTGTCCAAAATGTGGTACAAAAATTGAAAGTTTAATCATCGGGCAACGAAACAGCTTTTATTGCCCGATGTGTCAGAAGAAAAGTTAACGATATGATTACTTCAACTGTTGCTCGATAATGCCACCGCCAAGGCAAACTTCATCCAAATAGAAGACGGCTGATTGCCCCGGTGTGACGGCAATTTGCGGCTCATCAAAAATGACTTTAATACTTTCGTCATCAATAGGCTCAACCGTACAAGGCACATCCGTTTGGCGATAACGGGTTTTCACTGTACAACGCAACGGTTCACGAATCGGTTGACGATCGACCCAATGCAATTGTTGTGCGATTAAGCCGGTAGAAAGTAACGCGGAGTGATCATGTCCTTGCGCCACAATTAACTCGTTATTGACCAGATCCTTTTCCACCACATACCAAGCTTCTTCACCAGCCCCCTTCACGCCACCAATGCCCAAGCCTTTGCGTTGACCCAATGTGTGATACATCAAACCATCGTGGCGACCAATAATGTCACCCTCTACCGTGCGAATGTTGCCCGGTTGCGCCGGCAAGTAACGGGCTAAGAAATCCTTAAACTTACGTTCGCCGATAAAACAAATACCGGTAGAATCTTTTTTCTTCGCCGTGATCAAATCTAAATCTTCGGCAATCGCACGTACAATCGGTTTTTCAATGTCGCCAACAGGAAACAGACTTTGTCCCACTTGCTTACTGCTCAATGTATATAAAAAATAGCTTTGATCTTTGTTGGCATCCAAACCACGCAATAATTGTGCCTTATCATCCGCACCGCGGCGACGAACATAATGCCCGGTAGCGATATAGTTCGCGCCTAAATCTTCTGCGGCATATTCTAAAAAGGCTTTAAATTTAATTTCTTTGTTACACAGAATATCCGGATTCGGAGTACGACCAGCCTTGTATTCGTTAAGGAAATGTTCAAATACATTATCCCAATACTCTGCCGCAAAATTGATTTTATGCAGCTTAATGCCAAGCTTGTCGCACACAGCTTGAGCGTCAGCTAAGTCCGCGGCAGCTGTACAATAATCGGTGTCGTCATCCTCTTCCCAATTCTTCATAAACAAGCCTTCCACTTGATAGCCTTGTTGTTGCAGAATAAAAGCAGACACAGAGGAATCTACCCCGCCTGACATGCCACAAATGACTTTTTTCGTGGCATTTTCGGCAAGTTGTTCAGCAGAGAGTTTCGGGAAATGTTTTTCGTAGGTTTGTGATTTCATAGTTTAGTAATAAACGTTCCACTAAATAAATAATTTGGCATTCTACCGCAAATCAAGTAAGAGTAAAAATGCCCGACAATTTCGGGCACTTTCATACAGGTTACGGCATGATCACTTCATTGAACGTCGAGAAGTTAGCGTTTTCCCTCCAATCCCCCAGTTATCCATATCAACTTCATCAATAATCACCACTGTCGTTTCGGGATTTTTGTTTAACACTTTCTGTAATAAATGGGTGACACCTTCAATTAACTCTGCTTTTTGTTTAGCTGTCGGCGCCTCTGTACCACCGGTCACTTTAATATTGACATAGGGCATACTGTTCTCTCATCACAACGTTAAATGGAACTACTTCACTTCGTAAAATTGAGCTTTCTCTTTTTGCGCAAATTTTTGTTCATATTCTGCCTTAGCATTTTCATCGCCTGCATCCAATTTTTCTTGGAGCGTATCGCAAGGCTTATCACAGTCGCAGGCCTTTGCAATGCCTAGGGAAGATAAACCGCCACAACTGCCTTTCAGCGCTTGGCGTTTCACAATATAGCCCAATGCCATGGCCAAAATAATCAGGATGAAAATCCCAAAAGTCACTAAGAATAATTTCATATTCGCTCCATAAACGATAAAAATAGACACCGCACTTTGGTCTTTCCTGAACCGCATTATAGAATACGTTCTGTGCAGCGTATCTCAAGGTGTCATTCTACAATGACTGACACAGGTTAGACTAGGTTTTATACCTATTCAAGCAATAAGGAAGCGATTATGTTACCCCAAAAACGGTTAGAACAAATTCAAGAAATGGAAACCTTTCTAGGTCAATCGGAAGCCTTCTTACTTGAGGCGGAACAATTTTTAGAGAAATGGCAACAGATGTTACCAACGATAACTCGGCTGGAACATTATTATTTTGACGGCGACTGGCGACAAGACTATCAAGCTTATGAACAAGGTGAAATCCCGGGGGAGATACCTTGTGGCATATTAACCGAAGATGCGATATTTGATGTAGGTGTCACACAACGATCATTAGCCATCAGCTACTTAAAACTGGTGGCACAAATTTTAGATACGCCAAAATAAACAGCCCTAATCGCCACGATGTAGCCTCGCGCTTAAGCGATACGCCGTAGCACCTTAAAAACCAACGGGCGCGGTGAATTCCATCGTTTCCCCGGTAATCGGATGTTGAATCTGCAGGCTTTCCGCGTGCAAGCAGAGGCGAGGCGATAACGCTTTGGCTTGCGGATGTGCGTAGAATTTATCACCTAAAATCGGATGCCCAAGTGCCAGCATGTGTAGGCGTAATTGATGGGAACGCCCTGTAATCGGCGTAAGTTTTACGCGCGTCGTATTATTGGGATAACGTTGTAAAACATCGTAAAAAGTGACCGCTCTTTTGCCTCGTTCAAAGCAAATTTTTTGCCGTGGGCGATTTTCCCAGTCGCAAATCAGCGGCAACTCCACGACCCCATGATCTTGTTCCACATGTCCCCAAACCAATGCCTGATAATATTTTTTCGGTTCACGTTCACGAAATTGGCGTTTTAACTCGCGATCTGCCGCTTTGCTCAAAGCAAACAACAAAATGCCGCTGGTGGCCATGTCAAGACGATGTGCCGGTTCACAAAAACCGTACTTTTCTTTCACTCGCGACATTGCGCTGTCGTAATATTGCGGCTGATTGCCCGGCACGGAAAGCAAGCCGCTCGGCTTGTTCACCACGGCGATGTAATCATCGCGATACACTAAATCTAGCCAAGGTTCCTGCGGTGGGTTATATTCAATCAGAGCCATATTTATTCCTTATTGCTCACAATCACACGCAAACAATCTAAACGCCAGGTGGCTTGTTGTAACAGTTGTAAAATTTGAGTGCGTTGACGTTCTAACGTGTGAATTTCATCGGCGCGAATGTTTTTATTCACTTTTTGTAACGCGATTAATCGGTTGAGTTCTGCATCCAATTGCTGCTCAGCTTCTTGCTGTGCGACATTGATAATCTGCTCACTTTGTGCCACCACCAAACGCTCACCTTGGGCAATCAGCCCTTCAATGCTCGGACGCAGCATTTTCACAATTTTATTCGCCACATTGCGTTCCATCGGCTTCAATTTGCGTTGTAATGTGTCAAATGCCACCTGCGACGCCAAATCATTACCACGATTATCCAGCAACAGACGAATCGGTGTCGGCGGTAAAAAGCGGGTTAATTGTAACCCTTGTGGCGCTTGGCTTTCCACCACATAAACCAACTCCAGTAACAGCGTGCCTGACGGCAGATTTTTATTCACCAACAACGCTACGGCGCTTTTTCCAATGTCGCCGGAAGTGATTAAATCAATGCCGTGGTAAATCATCGGATGATCCCACGTGAGGAATTCCAACTCCTCGCGTGCCAACGCCAATTGACGGTCGAAAGTGACCGTGACACCTTCCTCTTTCAAGCCCGGGAAATCGGGCATAAGCATCGTGCCTGTGGGCGTGATGACGATAGATTGCTCACCTAAATCTTCCTGTTCCACGCCGATGACATCAAACAGATTCAGGGCAAAATTGACCAACTCTGGGCTACCATCTTGCTCGGCAATGTCTTGTGCCAGCTGCTTCGCTGCCTCGCCACCGTTAGAGTTGAGCTCCAACAACAAATCACGCCCTTGTTCCAATAGCTGTTTCAGACGTAACCTTTCCTCTTGAGTACGCTCAATTAAGTCCTGACGAGCGTCAAGTGCGGTCGGATTTTTCAATGTTTTTTGCAATGCTTCGGCAAACTGTTCGAACAACAAGGCACCCATCGGACAGGTTTCATTGAAGGCATTTAAGCCCAAGTGATACCAATCAGCCAACACGGCTTGCGCACTGTCGGCAAAATACGGCTGATAAATTTGAATTTCTCGGGTTTGTCCAATACGATCCAAACGCCCGATACACTGCTCTAACAAATCAGGATTTTCCGGCAAATTAAACAGCACCAAATGACAGGCAAATTGGAAGTTTCGCCCCTCAGAGCCGATCCCGGAACTGAGTAGCACCTGTGCACCATTTTCTTGTTGAGTAAAATACGCCGCCGCACGATCGCGTTCCACAATAGACATTTTTTCGTGGAATACCGCACTACGAATGCCTTCTTTTTCACGCAAAATTTGTTCCAGCTGAATTGCCGTGTCTGCATAACGACAAATCACCAACACTTTTTCCTGTCGATGTTGTTTTAAAAAATCGATGAGCCATTGCACCCGCGGGTCAAATTCCCACCACGCCGTATTGGCGTTAAGTTCTCGCAGAAAATGTTCAGGATAAAGCGCGCATTGCAACGGATTTTCACCAAAGGCAAGGAGCGTTTTCACTGCATTTTCATATTGCTTCGGCTGAGATAAGGCAATAGGGTGATACACCCTTTTCGGGAAGCCTTGTACGCTTTGACGGGTATTACGGAACAATAAACGCCCGGTGCCGTGGCGGTCGATAAGCTGTTGAATTAACTTCGCCTTATTACCGGTTTCAAAATTAATCGACTTAGCTAACAACAAGGAAATCGTGCGCTTTTCATCCACATTTAATGGGCGATTCTCCAGTAATGCCTGTGTGGCTTCAGCAATTGGCTGATAATTTTGCTGTTCCTTTAAAAAAGCCTGATAGTCATGGAAACGATGTGGGTCCAATAAATTCAAACGGGCAAAATGACTTTGCTGACCAAGCTGCTCCGGTGTGGCGGTGAGTAATAACACGGCGGGAATCTGTTGTGTCAGTTGTTGCACTAACTGATATTCCAAACTTGGATTGACTTCGTCATACACCAAATGATGCACTTCATCGACAATCAGTATATCAAAACCGGCCGCCAAGATTTGTTGTACCCGTTTTGGCATTTGCACCAGCCAATCCAAGGCACAAATAATCATGGATTCGGTGGTAAACGGATTCACTTCTTCTTGCTCTTCTGTCGCGGCAAAATCAGCACAACGTTCTTCATCAAACAGAGAGAAGTGCAAATTAAAACGACGCAACATTTCGACCAACCATTGATGTTGCAACGTTTCCGGCACAATAACCAGCACGCGGCGTACCTTTTCGGCAAATAATTGCTGCTGCAAAATCATGCCGGCTTCAATCGTTTTACCTAAACCCACTTCATCGGCCAACAACACGCGTGGTGCAATACGCTGCCCGGCTTCTTTCGCAATGTGTAATTGATGAGGAATCAGCCCGGCGCGGATACCGCGTAAGCCCCGCAAGGGCGATTGAAATTGCGCTTTTTGGTATTGCAACGCTTGGTAACGCAACACGAAATGGTCGTTACGATCAATCTGTGCGGAAAACAGGCGTTCTTGCGGTCGGCAAAAAGAAATGCGATGAGCCAGCTCCATTTCACTGACGACACAGTCTTCCTTGCCCTCTTGTTGTACCAAATAGAACAGCAAGCCATTATTTTCCGCCACATTGAGCACTTCGCCATGCCAACCTTCTACATGTTGAATCAAATCACCGATACGAAATTGCACACGATTTAACGGCGCATTTTGCACCGAATAAATACGTTGTTCCTGTGCCGCAGGAAAATCAATCGTCACTTGCCGAAAATCAACGGCTCGAATGACTCCCAAGCCTAAATTATTTTCCGTTTCACTGATCCAACGCTGCCCAACCGCAAAAGTCATGATGTTCTCTCTACTGATAAAAAGGCGCTATTTTAGCCCTGTTACGCTGAAAAAGAAATGACACGATGCCATTCATGTTTAACGTGATGACATCTTTTTTGTGATCAGCAACACAAAAACGTAGCAAATCCTTTACATTCTAAAAAATACTTCCTAAGATGACCGCACTTTATCCCATTTGTGAGGTGACTATGAATCTACAACCGTCTTTACATCAACTAAAACAAGAACTTTTTTCCGACTGGAAACCTTTTGAAGTGTTTTGGCTATTTCTCTTTATTGCGGCGCAAATTGTTGCTTTCGTCTTAGATCCGCAATCGCCTTTAGCCATGATTTCCGGGATTGCCGGCGTGATTTGCGTGGTGTTCGTCAGTAAAGGGAAAATCAGTAATTATCTGTTCGGGCTGATTTTTGCCTACACTTACTTCTATGTAGCATGGGGCGAGAATTTCATCGGAGAAATGAATACCGTCTTGTATGTTTATATCCCGGCGCAATTTATCGGTTATTTCATGTGGAAAACCCATATGCAACAAGAAAAGAGCGGTGCAGAAAGCGTTATTGTGAAATCACTGACGCTGCAAGGCTGGCTCATCCTTGCCACCACAGTGATTGTCGGTACGTTATTGTTCGTACAAGCCCTTAATGCGGCAGGCGGCAGCTCCACAGGATTAGACGGTTTAACCACCATAATTACGGTTTCAGCCCAATTATTGATGATTTTACGCTACCGTGAACAATGGCTTTTATGGATTTTGTTAAATATCCTTTCCATTGCCTTATGGGCGGAAACCCCAGCCATGTATTTAATGTATAGTGCCTATTTATTGAACTCGTTATACGGTTATTACAACTGGACGAAATTAATGAAACAAAAATAATCGTCTATGACTTGTAGCATACTAATGATTTATGCATAAAAAATGTCGCAATATACGCTATCTATTGCGACATTTTTTTCTTCTGCTTACCACTAAAAATCACTGTAATTTTTGACCGCACTTTGGGTGAAATAGCACTTATCTTCCCAACGCAACATTGTGAGACGGTTGTTCCAAACGCAACCGGTATCGAGGGCATAAATATTCGGTGGCGTGACTTCATCCACTAAGCTCGCCCAATGGCCAAAAACAATATTTTCGGTTTGATACAGCGGATTGTCTAAGGCAAACCAGGGTGCAAGGTTCTCCGGTGCATCCTTGATAGGCAGTTTACATGTAAAATCTAAGCGATGATCCCGATAGCAAAAACGCATGCGAGTAAAGGCATTAATAATGTAACGCAGACGATCCAGTCCTTTTAAATTCGGCGACCAACGATCAGGCTGTTCCGAATACATATTTTCAATGAGATAGCGATAATTGCCATGGCGCAGCACATTCTCCACTTCATTGGCGCAGGCTTTGGCGGTTGCTAAATCCCAATCGGGTGAAATACCGGCGTGCGTCATGACGAAATTCAGTTGTTCGTGGTGAATCAACAAAGGTTGTTGGCGCAGCCAGTGAATTAATTCAAAAAAATCCGGTGCGGCAAAAATCGGTGCAACACGGTCACGAGGTTTGATTTTTTTAATGCCAAGTGCGGTAGAAATTAAATGTAAATCGTGATTGCCCAACACCGTGTAAGCGGCAGTTCCTAAGGATTTAACGAAACGCAGACATTCCAGCGATTTATCGCCCCGTGCCACCAAATCACCGGTTAAATAAAGTGTATCTTGCGCTGGGTCGAATTTCACTCGATCCAATAACATCTGCAATTCGTCATAACAACCTTGTAGGTCGCCCACTAAATATGTCGCCATTTTTGACCGCTCTTTTTATTCTTCCGAATCCACCACATCCTCTTTGATCACCTCTGCCGGCGGGTTATCCGCCAACCAGTTCGCTAAACGGGCATAATCAGCAATGCTGAGATTTTCTGCTCGCGCATTTAAATCGATGTTAAGTGCGGTCAGATTTTCCGGTAAAAATAAGCCGGACAAGGCATTACGCAACGTTTTGCGACGTTGATTAAATGCCTGAGAACAGACGCGATTAAGCCAATACAAATCTTTCACCGGATGCGGCAGTGTGGCATGCGGGATTAAGCGAACTACAGCAGAATCGACTTTTGGCGCAGGTTTGAAGGCACTTGGCGGCACTTCCAACACCGGCATCACTTGGCAGAAATATTGCGCCATGATAGTCAATCTTCCGTAAGCCTTGCTGTTTGGCGCAGCACATAGGCGTTTCACCACTTCTTTTTGCAACATGAAATGCATGTCTTGAATAATGTGATGATATTTAAACAAATGGAACATTAACGGCGTAGAAATGTTATACGGCAAGTTACCAAACACGCGCAGTTTTTGCCCTTTTTCTGCCAAATGTTCTTGTTCATAAAGAGAGGAAAAATCAAACTGCATGGCATCGGTTTCGATGACATTGAGTTTTTGATGTAAAAACGGGTGGTGACGTAAGCGCTCCGCCAAATCACGGTCAAGCTCCAATACAGTCAAGCGATCTACCTGCTCCGCAACCGGCTCTGTCAATGCGCCCAACCCGGGACCGATTTCCACTAAAAATTGATTGGCTTGCGGATAAATTGCCGCCACAATATTTTGAATCACATTGTTGTCGTGCAAGAAATTTTGCCCGAACCGTTTACGCGCCGTATGACCTAAATGCTTTTTTGAATTCATTGAATAAGATCTTATAAAAATAACGAAAAGTGCGGTGTATTATAAAGCAAAATCCCGACCATTGGGTCGGGATGATGATTAATTTAAGTATTTAATGTCGGCACGTTTACGCAAGGCTTGCACCCAGTCGCGGGCTGAATCTTGCAATTGTTGGTTCACGATTTGCTCATAGGCCTTTTGACGATACGCTTCTTCGGTGCGATCCCCTTGACGAGTATTCGTCACCTCTAAAATATGCCAACCGAATTCAGTTTTAAACGGCGCACTGATCACCCCTTTCTTAGCGCTGCGAATCGCTTGACTGAATGGGCCAACATAGGTCTCAGGAAAAGCGTAACCTAGATTTCCGCCGTTAGCGCCAGATAGATAATCTTTAGAATATTTCAGCGCTGCCTCAGCAAATGTCATTTTGCCGGAAACAATATCCGCTCGAATTTGTGTTAATTGCTTTTTCGCTTGCGCATCATTTAATAATGGATTTAGTTTCAATAAAATATGACGGACTTCATATTGTGTTCCCTTCACATTTTCCATTTTTCCTTTCGCTTTTGCTTCTTTTTGCATTTTCTCCGCCAGTTCTTCCACTTGCTCACGCGTTACATCAACGCTTTGGCTAATAGCATGGTTACGAACCTCTGCCATTAACACTTGTTGAGCAATCTGTTGGCGATATGCGTGGTAGTTAATCCCTTGATAATCAAGGGCATCCAACAACTGACCAAACGTTAATCCGTTTTGCGCAGCAATGCCTTCGATAATCTGATCAATTTTCGCTTCATTGACTTTAACACCGGACTCTTTTACCGCTTGATTGACCAGCATATCATTAATCACTTTATCAATGGCCGCTTGACGACTGGTTCTCTTATTGAGTATCGGCTTAATTTGACTTTCCAATACCGGCACACCATTAACAGTTGCCACCACTTTTTCTTCGGCTTGCACCTGTGTCGCCATAGCAAAGAAAGCCAGCGCAACAGAAAAAATAGACTTAAAATTCATAGAGTAATATTCCTTAATCAGATTAAATGATGCTGTTTAGAGTATTAATTGGCTTAAAGGTTCACGAAGGCTATTTAGACAATAATGCGACTTCGTAACATTGATCAAACTGTTTTGTACGAACTTGAATACTTTCATTACGGCTGGTAGGGACATTTTTGCCCACATAATCCGCCCGAATAGGCAATTCACGGTGACCACGATCTACAAAGATGACTAACTCAATCCGAGATGCTCGTCCAAAATCTGTCAATGCATCCAATGCCGCACGAATAGTACGACCGGTAAAAAGCACGTCATCTACAAGAATAATCTCTTTATTCTGAATATTCATCTGCATTGATGCGCCTTTATAAATTGGAGACATTTCCTCTTCTATCAAGCTAAGATCATCACGATAAAATGTAATATCTAAATCAAACGATGGCACATCCACTTGTGTTAACACCATAATCTTTTGCCGGATCAATTCGGCAATTTCGGCACCACGGCGTTTAATCCCAACAATCACTAAATTATCCAGCGTTTGATGCTTCTCAATAATCTCATGAGAAATCCGTGAAATCGTTCTTAAAAACTGATTTTCATCAACAATAATTTTTTCCATAAGTTGTTACATAAAAAGCGTAGTCAAAACGAGCGCTATCTTAACATTTTTCAATAAAGTGCGGGCAAAAAATATCCTCATTTTTAACCGCACTTCATATACTTTAAGTTTAATGATCAATGATAAGTCTACCTTAATCAGACACCTTCTTGTACAATGCGAAGAATCTTTAACTTTTCATTACGTTGTTTGGCTAAAATGAGCTAAACATCATCAACTCGAGGATTACGATGCAACTTACCCCTATTATGTATGGATTATTCGCCGCAATGACTATCACATTAACCGCTTGCGATAAACCACAAACACCGGTAGAAAACACATCACTATCAACCCCAAAAGCTGAACAAATTGTTGCCCTTGCCGGGGAAACCATGGGAAGTACTTACCATATCAAATACTTAGAAAAAAATAATTTTCCAGCTTCGCCTAAACAAGTCCATGAAGATATTGAAAAAATTCTTGTGGATGTTAATGCTAAAATGTCTACTTATATCAAGACCTCTGAGCTAAGCCAATTTAACCAAAATACACAAACTCAAACACCAATCGAAATCTCTTCTGATTTAGCCAAAGTGATCAAGGAAGCAATTCGGCTTAATAAGCTCACACAAGGGGCTTTAGATGTTACCGTTGGACCGGTTGTCAATCTTTGGGGATTTGGCCCAGAAAAACGCATAGAAAAACAACCCACAGAAGAACAACTTGCAGCACGTCAGGCTTGGGTTGGTATCGACAAGTTAACACTTACTGAAAAGGCCGGAAAATTTTACATTACTAAAGCCATTCCAAAACTGTACGTTGATCTTTCTTCCATCGCTAAAGGATTTGGTGTTGATCAAGTTGCAGATTATTTGGAAAGTCTTCAGATAGAAAATTATATGGTCGAAATCGGTGGGGAAATTCGTGCCAAAGGACATAACAGTGAAGGTAAGCCATGGCAAATTGCAATTGAGCGGCCAAGTTTCGATGGATCACAAATTGCTCAGCAAATTATTGGTATAAAAGATTTAGCTATGGCAACTTCCGGTAATTATCGTAACTATTTTGAACAAGATGGTATTCGCTTTTCCCATGAAATAGATCCGCATACCGGTCGCCCAATTCAACACGCGCTCGCCTCAATAACTGTTTTAGCGCCCAGCTCCATGACCGCAGATGGCCTTTCTACAGGGTTATTTGTTCTTGGAGAAAAAAAAGCCATGGAGATTGCTGAACAAGAAAATTTGGCAATATTTATGATCATTAAAGAAGGTAAAGGCTACCGCACGGAAATGTCGAGTGCATTTAAGACGTTATTAGAACAATAGTAAAATCAATCTTGACCTCAACATCATCTTTCTCATCAGAGGATGATGTTGATTGATTCCCTCTCCAAATCGTTCTACATCCCCCAGTTTCCCCGAAAAATCAAAAACCCCCGATGCTCTCACATCAGGGGTTCATACGAATAAACTTGGCGGTGACCTACTCTCACATGGGAATCTCCCACACTACCATCGGC
>NZ_CALIWN010000058.1:0-23564 GCF_938046485.1 uncultured Aggregatibacter sp.
TAAAAACGAATCTTCAAGTGCCCACACAGTTTGTCTGATTGATTGTTAAAGAACAAAAAACGACGCGCTGCTTAATGCTTTACAACGGCGCGTCGTTGTGGTGGCGTATTATAGGCATTTTTTATCACCACGCAACCCCTTTTTAGCTTTTTTTTCATTTTTTGTTTTGATTGGTTATTTTTTATAAATTTTGACTAATAATCAGACTAGGAATGTCTACAATTGAATCTAATACGTAGTCTGCCATTTTTTCTCCCTCAGAAGTGATCGGTTTACCCGTTCGCACTAAAACGCGCGTTTTCACCTTAGCTCCCTTCCCGGCAAGCAAATCTTCCACTTTATCTCCAACCATAATAGATTTTGTCGGATCGATATTCAGCTCTTCTATTGCTTGTAGTAACATCCCCGATTTCGGCTTACGGCAGTCACAATCCTGTTTAAACTCCGCAAGTTTTGCCTCCGGGTGATGAGGGCAGTAATAGATGCCATCCAAATCAACACCACGATCCGCCAACGACCAATCCATCCACTCCGTCAACTGCAAAAACTGTTCCTCGGTAAAAAGGCCTCGTGCAATGCCAGATTGATTTGTCACCAGAACCAACAAATAGCCCATTTCTTTGAGTTTTTTTAGCGCCTCAATACTTCCCTCAATAAAATGAAAATGATCAATGTCATGCACGTAACCGTAATCAATATTCAACGTACCATCTCGATCTAAAAAAACCGCTTTTTTCATCTTTTTATCCTGTTTAAATATAAATTCGCGCCGATTATCTTCTTTATTTTTATCTTGTGCAAACCTTCAACTTTTTTGTTCTAAGAGGAAACAAATAATTATAAGAATGTCATGGATAGAGGTTGACATGGCATTCTAGACGTCTAGAATACAAAAATCTTTTTTTGATAAAAACGAAACCGCAAAAGGGCTTATATGATTAAGCTAAAGAATGTCAGCAAAATTTTCGACGTTTCAGGTAAAAAACTGACCGCACTTGATAACGTTTCCTTGGATATTCCGAAGGGACATATCTGTGGCGTTATCGGCGCATCCGGTGCAGGTAAAAGCACCCTGATTCGTTGCGTCAACCTATTGGAAAAACCCACTGTGGGTTCCGTCATCATTGATGGCAAAGATCTCACTCAACTTAGCGATGCTGAACTGGTATTGGAACGCCGTAATATCGGCATGATTTTCCAACATTTCAATTTATTGAGCTCCCGTACTGTCTTTGGTAATGTTGCGCTACCTTTAGAATTAGAAGGCACACCGAAAGAAAAAATCGATGCGAAAGTCAACGAATTGCTCTCTTTGGTAGGCTTAAGCGACAAAAAAAATGTATATCCGTCTAACTTGTCCGGCGGTCAAAAGCAACGCGTCGCCATTGCACGCGCACTAGCAAGCAATCCCAAAGTGTTATTATGCGACGAAGCGACTAGTGCGCTAGATCCGGCAACCACACACGCCATCTTAAAATTATTAAAAGAAATCAACCGCACTTTAGGCATCACGATTCTCTTGATTACCCACGAAATGGATGTTGTCAAACGCATTTGTGATTTAGTTGCCATCATCGATCACGGCAAACTTGTAGAACAAGGCTCGGTGGGCGACATCTTCTCCAACCCAAAAACTGAACTGGCACAACAATTTATCCGTTCGACTTTTAGTGTCAATTTACCGGATGAATACTTAGATAACCTGCTGCAAACACCGAAGCATGCCAAGTCTTACCCGATTATCAAATTCGAGTTTACCGGGCGCTCCGTGGATGCCCCTCTGTTATCCCAAGCCTCCAAAAAATTCGGTGTGGAATTGAGCATTTTAACCTCCCAAATTGAATATGCCGGTGGCGTGAAATTCGGTTTCACCGTAGCTGAAGTGGAAGGCGACGAAGATGCTATTACACAAACAAAAATCTATTTAATGGAAAATAACGTACGCGTTGAGGTATTAGGCTATGTGGAATGATTTTTTAACGGAACTTACACCTCAAATGTGGCAAGCCGTGTGGGTTTCTACCTATGAAACCGTATATATCAGCTTTGCATCTACCCTGTTGGCAGTGATCATCGGTTTACCCTTTGGCGTAGTAACCTTCCTCACCGGCAAAGGCGAAATTCTTCAAAATGCACGGTTAAATCTCATTTTAAACATTGTGATTAACATTGGACGATCCATTCCATTCATTATTTTGTTAATCATTTTGTTACCGTTTACCCGTTTCATTTTGAATACGACGCTGGGTACAACGGCAGCCATTATCCCATTAAGCATTTGCGCCATGCCATTTGTGGCACGTTTGACTGCCAATGCTTTAGTGGAAGTACCAAAAGGCTTAACGGAAGCCGCAAAAGCGATGGGCGCGACAAACTGGCAAATCATCCGTAAATTCTATTTACCGGAAGCGCTGCCAACCCTAATTAACGGCATTACACTCACCTTAGTTACCTTAGTGGGCTATTCCGCCATGGCGGGCATTGTCGGCGGCGGCGGTTTAGGTAGCCTCGCCATTAACTACGGCGAATACCGCAACATGGTGTACGTTAAATGGGTCGCCACAATTATTATTGTCGTGTTCGTCATGATTTCACAAAAACTTGGCGATGATTTAGCTAAACGCGTTGATCATCGTTAATTCACTTAGCATTAACATTAAAAGAGGATCTTTTATGAACTTAAAAAAATTACTCGGCGTAGCAACACTTGCCTCCGTATTTGTATTAACAGCGTGTAACGAAGAGAAAAAACCGGCAGCAACAGCAGAAGCACCGGCTAAAATTAAAGTCGGCGTGATGGCTGGCCCTGAGCACGAAGTGGCTGAAATTGCCGCGAAAGTCGCGAAAGAAAAATATAACTTAGACGTAGAATACGTTTTATTTAACGACTATGCCTTACCAAATACGGCGGTTTCTAAAGGCGATTTAGATGCTAACGCCATGCAACACAAACCGTATTTAGACAAAGATTCCCAAGCGAAAGGGTTAAACAACCTCGTTATCGTGGGCAACACCTTCGTTTATCCGTTAGCGGGTTACTCTAAAAAAATCAAAAGCGTAAATGAATTACAAGATGGTGCGGTGGTTGCTGTACCAAACGACCCAAGCAACCTTGCCCGTGCATTGATTTTATTGGAAAAACAAGGATTAATTAAATTAAAAGATCCGACCAACCTGTTCTCCACTTCAATGGATATTGTTGAAAATCCGAAACATTTACAAATCAAAGAAGTGGATACCTCTGTTGCCGCACGCGCTTTAGACGACGTGGATTTAGCCGTTGTGAATAACAACTATGCCGGCCAAGTGGGCTTAAACGCACAAGATCACGGCGTGTTTGTGGAAGATAAAGATTCTCCATATGTGAACATTATCGTGGCACGCACTGATAACAAAGACAGCAAAGCTATCCAAGATTTCGTGAAAGCTTACCAAACACCGGAAGTAGAACAAGAAGCGAAAAAACACTTTAAAGATGGAGTGGTGAAAGGCTGGTAATTTAAAGCTCTTGTAAAAACATCGTAAAATGAGACCGCACTTTTAAGCCATAAAAAGCAAAGTGCGGTCTTTTTTTTACAGGTTTTTCACGGAGGACATCAGAATAAAAATCCCTTTTTAACCATTGATAAGGATTTTTTATGAACGCTTTTAGCCGGTCAGGTTTGCGCCTATAATAAGCCGTCTATTGTTATACCAATCAGGAACACCATGTTAGATATTGTTTTATACGAACCGGAAATTCCACAAAACACCGGCAATATTATTCGTTTATGTGCCAACACCGGCTTTCGCCTACATTTAATCGAACCTCTAGGATTTACTTGGGACGACAAAAAATTGCGTCGTTCCGGCTTGGATTACCACGAATTTGCCGACATTAAAAAACACAAAACTTTCGAGGCATTTTTGCAAAGCGAGCAACCGAAGCGTTTGTTTGCCTTAACGACAAAAGGTACACCGGCACACAGTGAAGTGAAATTTGAATTGGGCGACTATTTAATGTTCGGCCCGGAAACCCGCGGCATTCCAATGGACATTTTAAACAGCATGCCGGCGGAACAAAAAATCCGTATTCCCATGACTGCCAACAGCCGCAGTATGAACCTCTCCAACTCGGTGGCGGTCACCGTGTATGAAGCTTGGCGCCAGCTGGGGTATCAAGGTGCAGTGAATATTGTTCGATAAGATAAATTAAAAATTGCACTTACAAAAGCGGCGATATTAAATGGGCTAAGTGCATTTCATTCCTGTCACTTAGCCCTTTTCTTTTGGAATTACGCGCCGATTAAACGAGAAAGTGCGGTGTCTTTTCGGTCTAAATAATGGGTCGATTGAATTCGACGAATGGTTCTGGATTTACCCCGAATCAACAAGGTTTCCGTGGTGGCTAAATTGCCTTTACGGCGAATACCTTTTAATAAATCACCATGAGTAATCCCGGTGGCGGCAAATACCAAATTGTCATCACGCACAAGCTGTTCCAGCTGCAACACCGTATTGACTTGAACACCCATTTCTTCACAACGGCGAATTTCTTCTTGCGCCAATGCCTTATTTTCCGGCGTATCGCCTTTTACCTGATTCCGTGGCAATAAACGGGATTGCATATCTCCCCCCAAGGCACGAATCGCAGCCGCTGCCACAACGCCTTCCGGCGCACCACCAATGCCATAAACCATGTCAATTTCCGCTTCCGGTAAACAACATAATACCGAAGCCGCCACATCACCATCAGGAATCGTAAATACGCGTACGCCCAGTTGATGCATTTTTTCAATCACGGCTTCATGACGAGGTTTATCTAAAATCATCACCGTTAAATCGGATAATAGCTTGCCTAACTTTGAAGCAACACGGCGCAAATTTTGTTCAAGCGGCAAATTCAAATCAACAATGCCTTTTGCTTCCGGCCCCACTACCAATTTTTCCATATACATATCCGGTGCTTTCAAAAAAGTATTTTTGCCACCTGCCGCCAATACAGAAATCGCATTAGACTGCCCCATCGCCGTCATGCGCGTACCATCAATAGGATCGACCGCAATAGACACCAATTCCCCCATGCCTGAACCCACTTTTTCACCGATATATAACATCGGCGCGTGGTCAATTTCGCCTTCGCCAATCACGATTTCTGCATCCATATGAATCAAATTTAACATATAACGCATGGCTTTCACGGCAGCATCATCAGCCGAATGTTTATCCCCACGCCCCAACCACGCAAAACCGGCAAGGGCGGCAACTTCAGTTACTCTCGAAAACTCAATGGCTAATGATCTATTCATGGCATAATCCTTAAAAATGAGAAATAAAAATCGGCTTATTCTAGCACCAAGCAAACGTTTGCTATAGTAAAAATCGTAAAAATATGCGTTAATATTAATGTTTACAAATTTGTATTTGCTGGCAAATTTAAAAAACGTGCTTATACTTCACTTAATATTTCGATACATGGAGTAATTATGTCAGATCATACAATTTCTCTCGCTTTTTCAGTATTGCACCATTATTTAAAGCTATTCGCTGAAAAACAAGAACCTCATTTGCCTCTTCCCCCTTTTCCGCCCAAATTCAAACAGGTTGATATATCTCCTTTCTTATCACAAGCTGAACGCCTTGTTTTAGGTAAACAACCTGAATTAAAAGAGAGTAATAAACTGTTTAGTTTGTTTGAAAATATCAATCAAGCGAATAAAAAAATGCAATTTTTTTATGATTGCCAACCACTCTCACCAATTTCTATTTTTCCCGAAAAAGAAGAAAAAAATACCGCACTTTCAACACATTGGGATAAGTTTGTTCAAGCGATCGCAGAGATTCCTAAATCTCATTGTGATAACCCAAGTTTATGGCTAGATCATTTTGATACCGCAATGCAATGCTTTACTTGCAATTTACCAAGTCCTTATAGTGATGAAATTTCTTTCTATGATTTCACTAAAGCAGTCGCAGCGTTTGTGGTTGCTCTCGCAGATCAAGAAATCAATGAAGAAGAGCCATTCTTATTAATTCAAGGCGACTTCTTCGGCATTCAAGATTTTATTTTTTCCGGCGGTAGTGCTTCCAACAAAGGCGCAGCGAAAATCTTGCGTGGCCGCTCCTTCCAAGTGTCACTTTTCACAGAATTAGCCGCACTTAAAATTTTAAATGCTTGTAAGTTACCAACCACTTCACAAATGATGAATGCGGCGGGTAAATTTTTGATTGTGGCACCGAATACGGAAGAAGTAAAAAATGCAATCAAGCAAGTTCAATCGGAATTAAACCAATGGTTTATCAAAGAAACCTATGGGCTAATTGGTTTGGGTATTGCTGTTCAACAAGCAAAGTTCAGTGATTTTGAAGAAAAGTGCTATGAAGAATTAGTAAAAAAATTATTTGAGAATTTAGAAACGCAAAAACTCAAACGCTTAGATTTAACGGATACCACGCAAAGCGTGCAGAAAGTTGAATATCCAAATGGTGTTTGTGAAATGAATAGCTTTTTCCCTGCTCAAATTGGGAAAGAACGTTCCGTGATTTCAGAGGATCAAATCAAAATTGGGGAAATGTTATCGAAAAAACAACGCATTATTATTGCGGATATAAACGCTGACATTAACCATAAATATGAAACACAAATCCTAAAATTGCCAATTTTTGGCTTTAAAGTGATTTTTACCAATAGCCGTCAAGATACCAAAGAATTTGGTTATCCGGTAAAACTGTTACAAATTCATCGCTTTTGGGATTTCTCATTACCGAAAAATACAAACAGTACTATTTGGAATGGATATGCCCGCCGTTATATCAACGCCTATGTGCCTTTTGATAATGAAGGAAAGATTATTACTTTTGAGGATATTCAAGATAGAGATGAAGGACAAAAAGCATTAATGACCTTAAAAGGTGACGTGGATAATCTCGGCACAATTTTCCAAGAAGGTATTCAGTCTGCCAACATTGCCAAAATGGCGGCACTTTCTCGCAAAATAAATCTCTTTTTTAGTCTTTGGTTGCCGGCTTATTGTGCTGAACAAAGCCAAAGTATGTACACCGTGTTTGCGGGGGGCGATGATTTCTTCTTAATCGGCCCTTGGTATTCTACGCAAAAAGTGGCACACGCAATGCAACAAGCTTTTGCGCATTATGTGGCAGAAAATACTGAAATTCATTTTTCGGTAGGCATGATAATGAGTAAATCGGGCATTCCTGTGCCCCGTTTAGGTGATTTAGCCGAAGAAGCTTTGGAGAAATCGAAAAAAATTGATGCTGATAAAAATGCAGTGACGATTTTTAATCGGTCAGTGAAGTGGAAGGATTGGGGGGCGCTATGCGATTTAGAACAGGAAATTCATCGCTTGGCAGAAACTTACGACATTTCAACATCTTATTTATATTCACTCATTCGTTTGTGTGAACAAGCTGCGGATACAGAAAATATTGAAAGCTCAATGTGGCGCAGCCGTTTTTATTATCGAACTGTACGTTATGTAACGGATAAACTCTCTAAAGAAACTCGCAATAAAGCATTAAGTGAAATCAGCATTTCATTAGGAGATAAGGGGATTGGTGGGTATAAATTAAATTTTGCCATTCCATTAACAAACTATTTCTATCAAAAACGATAAGGAAAATTTATGTTGAACATTAACGAAATTAAATTTGGCAATGACAAATCTGCCGAAATCTTTTCTGATATTGCACAACGTGCAGCAAAACATATCAAAACAAATAAAAATGTAAATAAAACGACACAGTTGCGTAAGTTTTATGACGAATTGGCCATGTGGAACGATCGTGTCCAATTAGTGCGTGAAAATAAGCAAGGCAAATTCCAAGAACTAATGCCATTTATCAAAATGCTAAAAGCCAAAGTTGCTTATGCTGAAGGACGTAAGCACGTTGATAAAAGCTTTTCTGAAGTATTTAATCGCTGTATTGATCAAATAAATAATATAGAAACTTTACGCGATGCAAAATTGTTTATGGAAGCGGTAATGGGCTTTTGCAAGTTAGAAGAAAATTAACAAGGAATCAAAATTATGAAACTCACAAATATTGTAGAAATTAAAGCTAAATTAGTATTACAAACAGGTTTGCATATTGGTGCCGGAGATAGCGAAATGCATATTGGCGGTATTGATAATTCAGTAATCAAACATCCTCTTACCCAATCACCTTATATTCCAGGTTCAAGCTTAAAAGGTAAAATTCGCACATTATTAGAATGGCGTTCCGGCGCAGTTCAAAGTGCCCCTTTAACATTAAAGGATATCTCTAAAAACCCTGAAGAAGTAAAAAACATTTTACGCCTATTCGGTATCAGTGGTGATACTAAAAATAGCGAACAAGAAGTCGCTGAAATTGGTGTTTCTCGTTTAGCCTTTTGGGATTGTGCGCTAAATGAAGCATGGGAAAAAGCGATTCGTGATGATAACCAACTTCTAACCGAAGCCAAAAGCGAAAATACCATCGACCGCATAACCTCAACGGCGGGAAATCCTCGCCAAACCGAACGTGTACCGGCAGGTGCGGAATTTGATTTCAAACTCACTTTACGCCAATTTGAAGGCGATAAACCGGAACTTCTCGATTTAGTCTTAAAAGGCTTAAAACTATTAGAACTTGACAGCCTTGGCGGATCCGGTTCCCGGGGTTACGGCAAAGTGAAATTTACTGAATTAACGGTTGATGGTGAAGCTCGTAATTTAGACGACATTAAACCTTTCGAATAAGGTGATTTTATGAAGTTATATCGTTTTACACTCACACCACAAAGTGCGATGGGAACGCCTTTGGTGGGCGATACCTTATTTGGTCAGCTTTGTTGGGCAGTGAGAAATCGTTTTGGTGAAGCACGCTTAAGTGAATTACTTGAAGGTTATACCACACAGCGCCCATTTATGGTGGTGTCGGATGCTTTTCCGGAAGGTTTTTTGCCTTTACCGACGTTGCCATCAACGTTTTGGGACACCAAAACAAAAACCGATCGTAAAAGTTTAAAAAAAGCCCAATGGGTCAACATCAGTGATGCAGAAAAAAGTGCGGTGAAATTTTGGCAAGAATGTGCTTTACAGGCGAATTTTCAATTCAAAAAAGAAACTCAAGACCAGTTCCATAACACCATTGATCGCCAAACAAATACCACAGGTGATGGACAATTTGCGCCTTATTCCACAGAACTAACCTGGTTTGACGCACAACAAAAATTCGATCTCTATGTCGTGTTAGATGAAAATCGCTTTTCATTGGAAGCGTTACAACTAGTACTTCAAGATGTCGGAAATATTGGTTTTGGACGTGATGCCTCTATCGGGCTAGGCAAATTCCGTTGTGAAAATCCACAAGCCTTCGATTTTACTCAACCGAATGCAAATTGCTATTTGACGCTAGCCAATTGTGCCCCGCAAGGTTTAGGCTTAAATAAGAAGCACTGCTACTACCAAATTACGACAAGATTTGGTCGCCACGGTGACATTCAAGCATTAAGCTCCAACCCATTTAAGAAGCCGATTATTTTGGCAAAACCAGCAGCCATTTTTACGCCTGAAAACTATCAACCACGTTTATTTTTAGGCAATGGATTAGGCAATGTGTCTTATGCTCAACCGGAAGCGGTGCATCAAGGCTATGCCCCCGTCTTAAATTTATTTGTCGATTTTGAACATAAGGATCACAAATGAAAAAATTTATGCAAACTCACAAGGTCTATTTAACACCATTAAGCCCGATTCATATTGGCTGTGGGGAAGATTTTGAGCCAACGAATTATGTCATTGATAGTGAAACCTTATTTAATTTTGAACCTAGCCATTTAATGTTAAATGAGCGGGAGAGAACAGATTTATTAAATGCTGTGAACCGTTTAGATTTACTTGCGATTCAATGTTTTTTCTTAAACCACAAGGATAAAGCAATCGCAAATTCTGAGTATTTTGCTGATGTTGCCGAAGGTTTAGCTCAGGATTATAAAAATCAAGTAGGAAAAGTTTCTCAGCGTGAAAGTGATGGAAATAAAGTAATCAATAAGCTTTCAATTGAACGCACTGCATTTCTACCTTTGCAACATCTACCTTATATTCCGGGTAGCGGATTTAAAGGCGCACTAGCAACGGCATTATTAGATCAAGCTCATCAAGCAAAAAATAACCCAAAAGTAAATGCTAAAGATCATAGCCATTTATTAAAAGAATACATTGGTGAGTTTGAGAAAAGCAAATTACGCCATATAAAATTTGGTGATTTTATTCCGCAATCTTTAGCTGAAAGTAAAGTTTACTATTCACTTAATTTTAAAAAGAAATTAGGCAAAACGGATGGTAAGGGGCGCGCTATGGCATTGCGTCGAGAATGCATCTCCATGGGGCAATACCGTGCTTTTCAAAGCCAATTAACATTAACTAAAAGCCAAAATACTTTCTCTTTAACAGAGCTAATTGATGCACTAAAAAAATTCTATTTACCTGTATTTAAAAAAGAAATGGAATTACTAGAAACCCGCAATTTAGTGTCTGTACAATATGTAAAATCGCTTGAAAAACTCATCTCCTTACCAAAAGTTGCTTTAATCCGTTTAGGCAAAAATGGCGCAGACAGCAAAACCTATCAAGGTGAAAATATTGCGAAAATTAAAATTATGGGTGCAAAAGGTACTCCACCAATGTTCAAAGACAGCAGTACAACCGTATGGCTGGCAGGAACAAGCAGTACACAGCAAACAGATCTTCTTCCCTTCGGTTGGGCATTAATTGAAGTTGATCCCACTACGGAAAATGAAGCCTTAAAAACGTGGTGTGAAGCTCAACCAAAATCAAAATTTGATCGTTCTGAAATTTTGGCGAAACGCGAAGCTCAAAAAGCGGAACAGGCACGCTTGCAAGCAGAAGCTGAAGCAAAACGCTTAGTAGAACAACAAGCTGAGGCTGAAAAACAAGCCTTATTACATTCGCTATCAAATAATCAACGCCTTGTTATGGACTTTGTGGAAAAAGTGCAAACCACCCGAGAACGCCAAGCAGACAATACAGGTTCGACTTTGCTAAAAGAAGCTCAAGCATTAATTGAAAGTGCGGTTGAAAATTGGGATGTTTCTGATCGTAAATTTGTACAAGCGCAAATTACACTAGACTTGCTTAAATCTAAGGTCGATTTTAAGAAGAAAGATACTGAAAAAAATCTGAAAAAATCCTTAAACAAACTGGTGACAGAATGATTCCAAATTCTTTCCCCATAGCCCGCTATCAATTTGATTTTGTTGTAAGCGAGCCAATTTTGTTACCGGAATATTCAGGTTCCACCTTGCGTGGTGCTTTCGGGCGGGCATTGCGAAAAATTGCTTGCATGACAAAGCTGGAAGACTGCAAAGGCTGCCCACTTTATCGTACTTGCCCTTACACCAACATTTTTGAAACACCGGCCCCGACAGCGCATGAATTGCAAAAGTTCAGTCAAGTGCCGAACGGCTATATTATTGAACCGCCGGCATGGGGAGAGCGACTTTATACCGAAGGTGAAACATTAACATTTTCGCTTGTGCTATTTGGACGCTTGATTGAACAGCTCCCCCTCATTGCTTTTGCTTTCAAACGGGCTTTTGACTATAACGTCGGACGGGGAAAAGCAAATTTACTTGATATAGCAAAAGTTGAAATAGATTTAACTCAACAATCCATTTTACAAAACGGAAATATCGTCGAACATCAAAAAACAATCGAAATTCCGACCGCACTTGATAGCATGGCACAAATCAAAATTGATACGCCTTTAAGGCTGCAAGAAAATGGCAAGCCTTTGCGAGTAAATGAGATGACGGCAGAACGATTTTTTATTTCTTTAGCCAAGCGCATTTCCTTATTAAACGAATTTCATTCTGAACCCTTGAATCTAGATTTTGGATTGCTAAAAACCCAAATCGAACAAATTCAAGATAATAAACATTTAAAATGGCAAGATTGGACGCGCTATTCCTCCCGCCAAGATCAGAAAATGAAATTAGGAGGGGTCATCGGCGAATGGCACTTCAACAATTTATCACCGGAATTAGCCAAATTACTTTACATCGGGCAATGGCTACATTGTGGGAAAAATGCCACTTTTGGATTAGGCAAATATCAGATTACAAATTTGTAATTCTGAACGTTAGCGATGAAAAATATAATAATACTGTTTGTTTTTTATTAGATAAGGATTGTTATGGCTGTTTGGTTTGTTTCTCGTCACCCTGGTGCGATTGAATGGATAAAAACCCAATCTATTCACATTGATCACTGGGCAACCCACTTGGATACTAACCAAATTCAACCTAATGATGTGGTCATTGGGACGCTACCGGTTCATCTTGCAAGCCAAGTTTGTGAGAAAGGAGCCACCTTTTATTTTTTATCCGTTAACGTTAAACCGGAACAACGCGGAACAGAACTCACTGCGCAACAACTTGTTGAACAAGGTTGCCTGTTGCAGGCATTTCATATTCAAAAACGATAAGGAAACATTATGCAACCTAAATATGATGTACATTTTTGTTTGATTTCAGATCAAGCAGCGCCCTCATTATTACCTATTTTAGATCCTGATTTTAAACCGAAAGAAGCGGTTTTTTTAGTCTCCGATAAAATGAAAAGTAATGCAGAGGCATTAGAAAAAGTTTTTAAAGAAAAAAACATAAAAGTTACATTAATTCGTATTGAAAATATTTATGATTTCCATGAAATGGAAAACTGCTTTATTTCGCTAATAGATCAATATGAAGGGAAAAATATCGCACTTAATGTGACAGGTGGTACAAAATTAATGGCAATTGTGGCACAGAACACCTTTGCTATGGGCGAAAAACCTATTTTTTATGTAGATAGTGATAATAATCAAATCCTATTTATTAGCCGTGATGAAAAAGGACAAAGCATTCCTAACAAAATGCTCAATTGCCAGATTGATCTAAAAACCTATCTTTCTGCTTATGGCATGGTTTACAAATCCACTAAACAGCCATTAGCTTCTGAGCAATTAATTGCCAATTTGGAACCGTTTATCAAGCAATATGATAAATATAAAGATGATATTCCTTTGTTAAATGCTTATGCATCAGAGTCTCAAAATTCCGGTTTTAAGGTTAATTTTAAGCACCATAAAGTGAAATCATTCGTAACCTTACTTGAAGAATTACACCACAAAAATTTATTAGATTTTGATCATCATAGAATAGATTTTAGAGATACAGTACATAAAGATTTATTAAATGGAATATGGCTTGAAGAAATAACCTATAAAGCCATTGAGAATATCAAATCGATTCAAGATAAAGCATTAAGTTTAGAAGTTGGGAATTCCTCCTACGATCAAAGTAAACACCAATATGCCTTAAAAAATCAAGGTAATCAAAATGAATTTGATATCGCATTTATGGCAAAAAATCGTCTGCATATCATTGAGTGTAAAACACAACTGATGAACAAAGAAGGCGGCATAAAATCAGAAGAGATTTTATATAAACTAGAAGCTTTAAAAAATTATGGCGGCTTAATGACTAAAAAATGTTTAGTCAGTTATTTTGAAGTACCGGAATCTGTAAAGAATCGAGCAAAAGAATTACATATTGAAATTATTCAAGGTAAAGATCTACAACGATTAAGAGAAAAAATCTCAAATTGGATAGGAAAAGCATAATGAATCAAAAACGTAAAATCCTCCTTTCCGTCACCGGCATGTCCCCTGCGGTTGTGACTGAAACTCTCTATGCACTTGTCACAGAGAAAAATTTTATTCCCACTGAAATCCAAATCATTACCACTGAACAAGGCAAAAATAAACTACTAGAAACCTTGTTAGGTATTGAAGGCGGACGTAAAGAACGCAAAGGGGCACTACAAGAATTTATTGAAGATTACGGTGAGAAATACGATTTCTCTTCAATTCATTTTGATGAAAGCTGCATCCATATCATCACAGATAAGTGCGGTCAAAATTTGCCGGACATTCGTACACCGGAAGAAAACGAACAGGCAGCCAACAGCATTGTGCAATTAGTGGGTAATTTATGCCAAGATGAAGAGATGCAATTACACGTATCTATCGCCGGAGGACGTAAAACCATGGGCTTTTTTATGGGGTATGCGTTATCGCTTTACGGACGTGAACAAGATAGCCTTTCCCATGTTTTAGTAGATACTCAATATGAAAACTTACCCAGTTTTTATTATCCAAAACCTTATTCGCATTTAATCAATAAAAGTGATGGTACACAAATTGATGCGAAAGATGGCAAAGTGATGTTAGCTGAAATCCCTTGGGTTCGTTTAGGTTTAGGTGTGCCTGAAGATCTTAAACAACAAGCCATTTCTTATAGTGATTCGGTAAAAAATGCGCAGGCATTGTTAGAAGCACCTTCACTCACATTTCTTTCACCCATAGAAGATTGCCTTGTTAAATTCGGTTCAAAAACAATCAAACTTGCACCAAGAGGCTATGCCTTGTACTTAAGTCTTGTTATTGCGAAAAAGCAAGGTTGGAACGTTGGAACCGGATATCGTGAAGAGGCTCGAACCATAGCGACTTATTTGAACATTTATAGCCAAATAAAAAATGATGTTGAAATGGAGAATCGCTTGAAAGGTGATAACAACGATTTAAAAAATGTTTTATCGGAATCTCGTACCGATATTAACAAAAAAGTCATGGCAAATTTTTCTTTAGGAAAGGGGGCAAAGAGCGATTATATTCCATTTTCTAACCGAAAAACGGGCAATTATGAGCTCAATATTCACTTAGATAATATTGATGTATCGAAAATAGAATCCGATCTTAAACGACTAAAACTCATCTAAAATCAACCGCCCTTATGGCGGTTTTCTTTTCTATAAATTGCCCACAACATCACGCAACAAACCACTCCCAATGGCACTTAGGAAAACAAGCCGACTCCAAGGCATTATCCGGACGGCATTAACAATGAATTTACCCTATAACAGAGGTGAAAAGGTGAAGAAACTGAGGTAAAATAGCGCGCAAAAGTCATATAGAAAAACATCATTTTTTATCACCGCACTTGTAACAAAGATAAAAAAAGAAAATGGATAAAATCGTTCAATATTTAATCAAATCCACACCTTACTTTTCGCGTGAGGGAAAAAATTGGGAACCGATCTTCTCAAGCCTTATCCATCAAGGCACCAAACCCCCCCCGCAGTCGAAAGACCCTGCCCTGTTCCAAAGGGATTGAGACAGAGGGATGTTTACGAAGGTATCTTTGCCATCAATCGTCGAAAGACCCTGCCCTGTTCCAAAGGGATTGAGACTCGTAATACCTAAGTTAATGAACAACTCACTTTCAGGGTCGAAAGACCCTGCCCTGTTCCAAAGGGATTGAGACTTATCCGTTGCTTCAACTAATGGTCTTATCCACTCAGTCGAAAGACCCTGCCCTGTTCCAAAGGGATTGAGACACGACAAACGTACCGTAGAATTACTTTCCATGGAGTCGAAAGACCCTGCCCTGTTCCAAAGGGATTGAGACCTAAAGAATCCAAGAGTTTTAACATTTCTTCATTAGTCGAAAGACCCTGCCCTGTTCCAAAGGGATTGAGACCCAATAGACAAGATTGGATTTCTTTATTCGTTTCACGTCGAAAGACCCTGCCCTGTTCCAAAGGGATTGAAACTGTTAGGTAATAAAACATTAGAACAAGCTGGATATGTCGAAAGACCCCGCCCTGCTCCAAAGGGATTGAAACTGTATTCTTCACCTTTATAGAATTTAATCCATTGTGTCGAAAGACCCCGCCCTGCTCCAAAGGGATTGAAACACCTTTTCAGGCAGATCTACATCAAGTTTCTCAAGTCGAAAGACCCCGCCCTGCTCCAAAGGGATTGAAACAGCAAGAAACTCATCTTCTTCCTGCTCAATTATAGGTCGAAAGACCCCGCCCTGCTCCAAAGGGATTGAAACTTCTCTTATTCTATTCTTGGTTCAATTCTATTTGTCGAAAGACCCCGCCCTGCTCCAAAGGGATTGAAACACTATTGTCTGCTAACGCCAATGTTAAAGCTGGTTCTGTCGAAAGACCCCGCCCTGCTCCAAAGGGATTGAAACCCAGTGGTTCGCTGTGTATTCATTCCAAAAGGCTGTCGAAAGACCCCGCCCTGTTCCAAAGGGATTGAGACTCGTAGATTTGTAGAATGGAGATATGCAAGTTTAGTCGAAAGACCCCGCCCTGCTCCAAAGGGAGAGACTAAAAAATTCAAGGATAATGAATTTTTGCGTGTAGTGCCTACCCTACTTGTAAAATCACAAAACCAGCTTTAAACGGCTTGCCAGCTCCGAATTGCCCTTGTTGTAATAGGTCTTATGAAAAAGGCGTATTTTGCTCAAATGAGGGCTGTTTAAAGCTATGGCGAACCGTCGGCGGAAAAATTCTTAGCGATTCGCAATTAGTCGCTTTATTAACAAAAGGTAAAACGGCAAAAATTAAAGGCTTTAAGTCTAAAGCTGGAAAGGAATTTGAAGCCGTATTGAAGCTGAATAAAGCAGAAAAGAAAAGCTAGATAAGAAGAAATAAAAAATAGCCCTAGCGGATACGCCAGGGCTATTTTTTTATTTGACATAAGAATAAACAAGGTTATATACTAGAATTGTATCATTAAATGATACTTATGAGGAAATTAACATTATGAGATGAGGAGAAGCTGAATTTTGGCTTATCTTTTGGTGTAGTAAGAGATAAGAGTTTTGTCAGCTATATGAACTATGAATATGAGATTACAAGTGAAACAATGGGGCAATAGTAAAGCAATCCGTTTACCAAAAGATTTTACTAATGTTATGAATTTAAATATAGGAGATTTTTTAGAATTAGAAAAAATTAACAACAATACAATTAAAGTGGTGATTATTCCTAATAATCCAAATAAAAAAAGACGATTAACCTTAAATGAACGTCTTGCAATGACTTCATTTAAACAATTACCCACCGTTGAAGAGTGGGATTCACTCACGCCAACAGGAAATGAAATTTAATGGCAGGATCTACATTTAAAAGAGGGGACATTATTACCGTTTGCTTGAATCCAGTTGTAGGGAATGAACTACAAGGGGAAAGACGTCCTGCTTTAGTATTAAGCAATAGCGAATTTCACAAACTAGGATTTATGATGATTGCCCCTATCACACAAGGAAATGCAGCTCTTGCTAGAGATAACGGCTTTGCAGTAACATTAAATGGAACTGGCTGTCAAACTCAAGGTGTTATTGTTGCATACCAAACTCGAATGATTGATTTTAGAAATAGAAATGCAAAAAAAGTTGAATCTGTGCCTGACTATATTTTATCTGAAGTACAAGATATCGTTGAATCAATTTTGAAAGACTAGAAGAAGCAAAAAATTGCCCTAGCAAATATGCCAGGGCAATTTTTTTGATTAAATTTCTTCTGCTGTAACAGATACACCAAAGATAGGATAGGTCTTGCCATTTTCCGTAGCGATTAAGGTATGCCTTTTGCTTACATATCCTTATGTAGAGCAACATTATCAAGCATTTTCGATAATTCAGGTTTTTGCTTAATTGCTTCTGTCGAAAGACCCCGCCCTGTTCTAAAGGGATTGAAACTCATTACCTTGTGATGGTTTTTCGCATAAAAATAGTCGAAAGGCCCCGCCCTGCTCCAAAGGGATTGAAACTCAATGCCGTTGGCAATGAGGTTGTCACGTCCGTCGAAAAACCCCGCCCTGTTCTAAAGGGACTAAAACGCGCCTAAAATCAACCGCACTTTTGTGCGGTTTTTTTATAAATACGTATTTCAAAAATACAAATTTTATTTATTTATTCTTATCGGTCAATTCAAAATAAATAATCCCATCTAAATAAAATCACCGATTAATCTCTTTTATATACAAATTTGCATTTTATTTTTTACATTATTTTTTCATTTATGATGTATTCATAAAGAATAAGTAAGGAGGAAATATGTTGAACTTAAGAATGCATCATAAAGCAACACAAGCAACATTTAACCCTCCATACACTCAAAGTGAAATTAACGCTATTGTGGCTGGCTTTATTGAAGTTAAGGACGAACGTGCTTATAACGGCCGTTATTTTATGAAAAATGGTAAGAAATGGATTCATAACTTAGAAGCTTTACGCAAGAAATTAAATGCTGAATATGCACGTTATATTGATGATGAGGAACTGTCTTCACCTGCGCCTGAAGGGTTTGGTTACGACATTGAAACCTATTATTTATATAACTCAATATCATCAACTCACAATGAGTTCTCAACTCGTTTTCGTACAATGCTAGAAAAGGTTTGTATTAAGCATTAGCTTGAATACAAATTTGTATTTCAATATTTAACACTCAAGATAATTTATTATTTAATTAATAATTGAAACACGAAAGGTAGAAATAAAAATGTTCTATATTACTAAATATAATTATTATAAAAATATTATCTTTAAGTTAGATATTGATATTCCTGCTATTGAAAAAACAGGATTTTTCAATAATTACAAACTCGATCTATTCGATCTTAATCTTAGCTATTTCACAAAAAATGAGCGTGAAGCCCTTATTATCAGCGATCATTTATTTCGTAATATTTCTAATATTAATAAGAATATGATTTTCAAACAAATCAAACGTGAAGAAAGTCACTGGGTGTATAAACTTAGTATGCCTGCATATCATGCGGATCGCCATTGCCCTAATTTAGCAAAAGAATTCAATAACATCCGAATTCCATCTTCTCTTAACCCGAAACAAGCCAAAGAATATCGTCAATTTTTTATTGATAATAAGGATCGTTATGGTAATAAAGCCGGTCTTATTGAACCGAGAGTTTTCGCACGTAAGTTAAAAGAGAAATTTAACTTAAACGAAAATCTTGATGAATTGCTAGAAAATCACATTTTACCGGAAATCCGTGAAAATAGCGGTGTGGAGTGTATAAACATCACCCTTGAACAGTTTATTGGTGAAATCAATGAACTCATTAATATTTTTAAAAATTTCATTCGCGAAGAACAGGTTTCAGCCTCGTTCTCTCGCCGTTCATGGTTAAGTACTAAAGAAGATTCTGAACTTTCTAAAGAGGAACGTGAATCTATGCAGAAAGTATATGAACAAAAAAGAATAATCTGCGCCCGTATTCTCGCATTTCATTTTCAGCATTTTGAAAAAGAAGGGTTTAATATTTCGGAAAACCTATTAGAAATGCTTGGATTTCAGGCTTGCCCGAATTGCTGTAAGCATATTATTCCATTCTAAAATCGGAGAAGGGTTATGGATACTCGTCGGAGTCGCTACCTGATCGCCTACGATATTGCTGATTCTCATCGGCTTTATCAAATGCATAAACACGTCGAGGCCTATGCCATTGGCGGACAAAAATCTTTCTATGAATGTTGGCTAACAGAACATGAAATGATCGCATTCCAACAAGACGTAAATGCATTAATTGACGCCTCTGACGATCGCGTATTTATTTTTAGAATTCCAAATAGCATCGAGCCTTTGTTATTCGGCAAAGCCACATTGCAATCAAATTCCCCATTTTTACTTGTTTAGGAGGCATTATGTCGAGCTTATATATTGATAGAAAAGGCACTGAAATCAAATTAAGTGGCGAAGCCCTTGTGTGTTATGAAAATGGTGAACGCGTAGGCACCATTCCTCTTGCGCCAATAGAACGCATTTATTTAAAAAGTGATGTCACCGTACAAGCCTCATTGTTGGCAAAATTAGGAGAAAAGGGCATTGGCATTATTTTTCTTTCCGGCAGAAAAAATACCCCCACACTCTTTTTGGCTCAACCACACAATGATGCCATCCGCCGTTTAAACCAGTATGAACTGGCAAAAAATGAACCTTTCTGTTTAGCGTTTGCGAAAAAACTCATGCAACTCAAATTAGTCACACAAAAAAATTGGCTTTGGCAGGCAAGTCATGCCCGTGCGGATAAAAAGAGCCAATTAGCAGAAAAAGCCGGCGAATTGGATCAACTCATCGGCAAAATCAACGAGCAAACCACCCTCGCCTCATTGCGCGGCATTGAAGGCAGAGCCGCCTCCGTTTATTTCACCGCATTAAGTCTTTATCTTCCTCCGGCATTACGCTTTCAAGGCAGAAACCGCCGTCCACCACGGGATCCGTTCAATGCCGTCTTATCCCTCACCTACACACTCATCCATTCAGAAGCCGTACTAGCAGCCTATGGCGTAGGGCTTGATCCATATATCGGCTTTTATCACGCCCTCGATTTTGGTCGAGAATCCCTTGCCTGTGATCTCATTGAACCGTTACGCCCTTTAATTGATAACTGGTGTTTAGGCTTATTTCGCCAAAACATTTTACGCGAAGAGTCTTTTTCTACCACACAAGAAGGCTGCTTTTTAGGGAAAGCAGGGCGTGTACAATTTTATAAAAGCTATGAAAGTGCGGTCGGAAATTGGCGCAAAATGCTCACAGAGAACAGTTTAGACATTGTTAATCTCATTAAACAGGCTGATTTTATCAGCTCACCACAACGCCGTGAAAGTGAATGGCAAACCTTTTCCGACCTCAATGAAAAACAATGGCAAGGCTTGCTAGGACGCTATTATTTTAATCAACAAACTATGCTGCAAGATGTGATTTTCCAATTTTAGGAGAAAAATATGCAATACCTTATTGGTTACGACATTGCCGACCCCAAACGTCTCCAGCGTATTCATCGCCGCATGACAAGTTACGCCACGCCAATTCAATACAGCATTTTCTTATTTGAAGGCTCAGAAAAATTGTTAACAGAATGCTTAACAGAGGTTATGCAGATTTTCCATAAAAAAGAAGATGATCTCCGAATTTACCCCTTACCCCATAACTGCTCTCAATGGCGCTTAGGAAAAGCGAGCCTACCCCAAGGCATTATTTGGACAGCATTACCCATCAGTTTAACGTTATAACAAGAGGTGAAAATGTGGAGAAACTGAGGTAAAATAGTGTGCAGAAATCATATAAAAAAACATCATTTTTTATCACCGCACTTGTAACAAAGATAAAAAAAGAAAATGAATAAAATCGTTCAATATTTAATCAAATCCACACCTTACTTTTCGCATGAGAGGAAAAATTGGGAAGCGATCTTCTCAAGCCTTATCTATCAAGGCGCCAAACCACCCCTGCAGTCGAAAGACCCTGCCCTGCTCCAAAGGGATTGAAACCTAGCTTACGTCTCATACAAGCTAATGCATGTTTGTCGAAAGACCCTGCCCTGCTCCAAAGGGATTGAAACAGAGCAATTCTATACTCTCTTTCTTCTGCTTGGTCGAAAGACCCTGCCCTGCTCCAAAGGGATTGAAACCATACGAGGAATCAGTACCGTCACATAAATGTGGTCGAAAGACCCTGCCCTGCTCCAAAGGGATTGAAACTGTAATTGAGCGTAGTGAGCAATTTTTAATAGTCGAAAGACCCTGCCCTGCTCCAAAGGGATTGAAACAGTAGAATTCACGGTAGTTGAAAGTAAAGATCGTCGAAAGACCCTGCCCTGCTCCAAAGGGATTGAAACGATTGGAAACCAGTAGACTTAGCAGTTTCTTGAGTCGAAAGACCCTGCCCTGCTCCAAAGGGATTGAAACCTTACGGGCTCGTTCGATACCCTGATCGATATTGTGTCGAAAGACCCTGCCCTGTTCTAAAGGGATTGAAACTTGATGGAGGTCTGCCGGTTGTAACGGATACATAAAGTCGAAAGACCCCGACCTGTTCCAAAGGGATTGAAACCTATGACAAACCGGGCAACGGCATAATTTCACTTTTACCCGCCCTGTTCCAAAGGGATTGAGACTTTTTACGCTCAGGGCTTAACTTGCTATAGCTCAGTCGAAAGACCTTGCCCTGTTCTAAAGGGATTGAGACCCTTTAATATAGAGCTTTGTTGCCACGGCGTGCATAGTCGAAAGACCCTACCCTGTTCTAAAGGGATTGAAACGGCCATCACATACAGGGTTTGCTCATTGCCGGTGTCGAAAGACCCTGCCCTGTTCTAAAGGGATTGAGACAATCTGTGCTGATTGTGTTTGACTTGTCGTCTCGGTCGAAAGACCCTGCCTTGTTCTAAAGGGATTGAAACACCTTGTCTTTTACCATTAAGCCTAACTCTACTAGTCGAAAGACCCTGCCCTGTTCCAAAGGGATTGAGACTTAAAAGACCCTAGCACCGCACCTACTAAAAGTCGAAAGACCTTGCCCTGCTCCAAAGGGATTGAAGCATTTAAAGTGAAACCGGGTAAGAATCCGCAAGAGTGTGTGGTATGTAACACCCAAAAAACCGGTAATACGAAATGTTGAACTTCAAATTGATCAGTAGGATGGTAAGTACAAAAGGGAGGTGATTAACCTCCCTTTTTATACTGGTTTTAGACTATTTAATCGCACAGCCTTATTAAGGTTTATATAAAAGAACTTGCACGACAAACAAATAAAACCTATGCTAAGGCATATAACATCAACTGCCTGGAGGAAATTATGGAAGAGCGTATTGCCAGTCTTTTTAAAAATGGGCGAAGTCAAGCCGTAAGATTACCTGTCGATTTTGAATTTGATGCGAAAAAAATTTATGTACGAAAAGAACCGAATGGGGATGTTGTTTTATCAATGCGATCAAAACAACAGGCATCGTGGGATAAAATGTGGGCGGCCTTAGATAGCTTAGATAAAATGAATAGTCACGATTTTCTCACTTCGGAAGAACGTAATCAGGAGGTTTTTTCTCGTGATATTTTTGATGGAATTCCCTTATGATGTATATGCTTGATATAAATACTGTGAGCGATATTGTACGCAAAGATATCGGTGTACTTAGACACCTTAAATCAATTTCACCCAATAATATTTGTATTTCAGGGATTACGGCGGCAGAAATTATTTATGGGTTAGAAAAACGTCAAAGCACCAAATTAAATCAAATCATGCTTCCGTTTTTAGAGGCCGTGACCATTTATGATTGGCATTATTCCGTTGCACGTTGTCATGGTAAGTTAAGAGCGCAAATGGAGAAGCAAGGCTTTATTATGGGAACGTTAGATCTCATGATAGCCGCACACGCCCTTACTGAGAATTGCACGCTAGTAACGAGCGATAAAGCATTTAATATGGTACCGGAGCTGATTATTCAAAATTGGCGAGAAAGTATTTAATTTTTTACTGCTTAAAACCGGAGAGTCATAATGGATGCACAACGATTTGGTTATTCCGTTGGCCAATTTTTTAAGAAAATTGACCGCACTTTTGACAATATATCCTCCTTTATAAGACTCTCGATTACCATTAGTAAATGAGGATGCTATATTCCTCAAATAAAATCCCGCCCAAGTCATCGCGCCAAACCACAAGCTCGGCAAAATAAGAAATAAGCTAGCCTGTTCCAAAGGGATTGAAACTTTAATCGATATGCCGGCATCACCTTTTTTGTGAGTCGAAAGCCCCCGCCCTGCGTCAAAGGGATTCCCCATTCGGCACCAAAGTGCGGTGCTTTTTTTAAATAAATTACACCTATCAAATTTCTACAAATGAATCAGTAAGACTAAATTTTTCATTTTTTCTCTT
>NZ_CALIWN010000059.1:0-12777 GCF_938046485.1 uncultured Aggregatibacter sp.
ACACCTCAAGTAAAATAGGCATTTGCTCAGCAACTGAATTAAACTCATCGCCACGCAATGCGCCCGAGGCTAAACCTTGCGCCAACTGGATAATCGCCGCTTTTGCCTCTTCGGCACCTGCGCCGGAGATGGCCGTCATTTGTTGGATGGTTTTGGTAAATTGCAGGAGCTCTGCACTGTTGGCACTGCTCCCCATCGCCCTAAAAAGACGGGTATAAAGCTCAGCAGTGGCCGCAAACACCGTACCGGTATCATTGGCGATCTGCATGAGCTCGTTAAAGGTGCCTTTCGCCTGGGCGTTGGATTTAGAGATGAGTTTGATACGTGATTCAAAGTTTTTGTACTCATCCAAGGTTTGCGTAAGGTTACTTATCGCTAAATTGCCAAATGTAAACCCGATAGCTTGCGTTTTTAACCGGGCAAGTTGGGTGCTAATAGATTCAATCCCAGCGCGCGTTTTACCCAGTTTGGCGGTCGTTTGGTCGGCTTTTTTGCCCAACTCATCCACGCCGGCAGCGCCCACTTTTGCCGCTTTGCCGACATTTTCTGAGGCGTGACCGGTACGTTGCAATTCGCGCTCAAACGCCTTAAAATTGTTCAAAGCGTGTTCAAGGTCGGCTTTGATTTTGAGGGCGAGTGTTAAATTATCTGCCATGAGGTAACCTTTATGGATAAAGACATTGATGTCCGTTGGATTGGTTGGGTGATTGCGCTGTTACCGTATGAAATCGGTTTATTGTTTATGTTGTTCGGTTCAGCGACATTGATTCAGGTGGTGTTTTTCGGCACATTTTCGTACCTTGTCATCCTTGGTGTCATTGCTTTCTTCCGCAATCCTAAAGATGTCATACTGCTTTTGATTATCGGCTCAAAACTTTAAAAGTTGACCGCACTTTAAGATGCGCTGAGTACTGTATGACGAGCATGATATTGTTGTGCGATTTATTGATGGATAATAGGGATAATGGCGCTGTATTTTAATTTTCTACGTAACATAAGATTTAACCGATAGCCTCTGATTTACTTGATGTATTTTTTGCTATTAAATTTTAATGAACATATCACCGTTGTTGTAGTGTAGAGCAGGGAAGTCCTTAATCAAAAGGCCAAGTCCTGCATTAAACTTAGCCTTTAGATTAAATAGATTCTATTTGGGAGAATGAATTATTATTCTGCTATCGGGATAATTTTTGTAGCGTGGGAACCTTTGTCGCCGTGAATGACTTCAAATTGTACTTTTTGACCTGCTTTTAGAGAGCGGTAGCCTTCCATTTCAATAACAGAATAGTGTGCAAAAATATCGGTATCACTGCCTTCTGCAGAAATAAAGCCAAATCCTTTTGCATTATTAAACCATTTAACAACACCAACTTCCATAATTTACACCTCTTATGGTTTTAGTTCTTCTCGAACCACATTTACTTCAATAAGACATACAGCCCTATCACCTTAATTTGCTGGTGATCATCTTTAAATAAATTTACTGTGTATGCAATAAGAAAAGTTTCAAAATCAAACAGAGATCACAAAAATTCATAAAAATAATGTGCAAAAACCCTTCAGCTTTTCTTCTTTGATGGCGAATTATTTGTGATTTTGTGTATTTTTATTCTGTTCCCGTAATTGTTTTGCCACTAAGGCAATAGCTTCTCCGCTACCAATGCCTTGCGCCATGAGTTCTTGAATTTTTTCAACGGCACGTTGTTGCTGTTCATGAGTGAGATTTAGCAAATCGTTATCTAGCATTTTTGTCTTTCCTTTCATTTAAAAGTGCGGTGATTTTTTGCAATGTTTTTACCATTGAAAAGTCTGCATGAGATTTTGCCATTGCGCATCCAGTCCAGCTTGAATTGTCATCGGACGTTGAGTCAATGGATGAACAAAGATTAATTTTTCTGCGTGTAACAGTAAACGGGCGCAGCCGGTGTGTTCCATTAATGCCCGATTTTGATGCAAATCGCCATATTGTGTATCCCCTAAAATGGGGTGAAAAATATGTTTCATGTGACGACGCAACTGATGCTTACGTCCGGTTTGCGGAATTAAACGCACAAGAGAATAACGGGAAGTGGCATAACGCCCTACACCGTAAGGCATTTCCACGGTCTGCAATCCTTCGTAAAAAGTGACCGCACTTTGTGGTGCTTTATCCGGTTGGGAGAATTTATCGGCAATTTTATCTAACTGAACCTTGAGCGGATAATCAATTTCGCCATGCCCTGTCACATATCCTCTCACTACCGCGAGATACTGCTTTTCTATTTGTTTTTGCTCAAACTGTTGGCATAACATATGCGCTATTTCACTGTTTAAGGCAAACAGCAGAACGCCGGATGTTGGACGATCTAAGCGATGAATCGGATAAACGCGCGGCCCGATCTGATCGCGCAAAGTTTGCATCACAAATTGGGTTTCATGGCGATCAAGCCAGCTGCGATGTACCAACATGCCTGCCGGTTTATTGACGGCGACCAATACCTCATCTTGATATAAAATCTCTAACATGGTTGTTGCAGCAGCTTTTCAATTTCTATGATCGGGACTAATAATTCCGCCAAATAATCTGCTTCTTTCAATGCCTCTTCTAAATAAGGGCTAATCGCAATTTGGCTTGGCAAGGGCGCCTGACTTTCCAATAGGGCGTACATACGCGGAATAAAAATCCATTGCAGCCATTCTGTTGGCTGCATTGTATCCAGTGCAAAAGGTTGTTCGCTTAAAAAAGCCTCTGCGTTTGGCGGTATACTTTGCCATAATGCCAAACGTGTCATTGTATGCTGTAAATGTTGTAAATGTAATCGAGTTTGTTGATGCATAAAACACCTCATAAAATAAGCGCGTCATTGTAGAAGATTTCATGCTTTTGCGCCAGTTACTCAAATTTCGTGTAAAATTTCACTTTTTATATTAACGTGATCCATTATGTATTTAATTGAAGCCTTCTTTTCTCTCCAGTCGAGTGATTTTTCATTGGAAAAACAAGCCCATTGCGTTAATCAAGTAATTGAACAATGGCGTTATAACGGACAGATTATTGGACGTGAAATTCCACAATTTCTTGCCGAGCAGGAAAATCAACAAGGCTTGGCAGTGCGTGTGACTTGTCCTGAGCAAACTTCATTATTAGCGGAATTTAACAATCGGCCGGTCACACAAGCCCTTCTAGAAGCAGAAAAGTGCGGTGTATTTTTCGAGAGTTTTCAAATCGTTGCAGAAGATCTTAATTCCGACATGACCGCAACAGAACCGCCTTCCTGGCAATTACTCTATACGACCTATTTGCAGTCTTGTTCCCCTTTACATAGCGGTGATACATTGCAACCGATTCCGTTATATAAACAGCTAAAAAACATACCGCACTTGGCAATGGATATGATCAAGTGGCAAGAAAATTGGCAGGCGTGTGATCAGTTGCAAATGAATGGTTCGGTGTTAGAACAAGAGGCCTTGGCGCAAATTAGCAATACGCAAACTCCATTGTTTAAACATGGCTATTACCTCGCTCAAGAAATCACTCGCCAAAGTGGCATTCCCACATACTATTATTTGTATCGAATCGGCGGAGAAAGCCGAGAAGCTGAGTTAGGCTCCCATTGCCCCTTATGCAAACGGCCGTGGACGCTGGAGCAACCACTGTTTGACTTCTTATATTTTAAATGCGATCACTGCCGTCTTGTTTCCAACCTTTCATGGCACTGGCAATAACCCTCATCGTAATAGGAGGCTGAAATCATGGCTGAGCATGCGATGAAAGGTGAGAAAAAAAGTAGCCTTGGGAGTATCGATAAAGTTAAAATTTAAGCAATTAAATGCATTAAGGAATTTTTTGCTTGCAACAACGAGATAAATCCTTATAATCGGCATCCGTTCTCAACAAGAAAATTTATCAGTGTTGCCTGGGTGGCGAAATTGGTAGACGCAGCGGATTCAAAATCCGCCGTTGAATAAACGTGTCGGTTCGAGTCCGACCCTAGGCACCAATGATAAGTTTTGAAGAATTACAAGCCGCTTTTCAAAGCGGCTTTTTCTTTTCATTAAATTCTATAAAATCAATAACTTACAATTCTCTACACTCCCTTTTAAAATCTTTTTACTGTATATATTGACAGTAATTTGAATTCCGTTTATCGTTTTTATATGATCGCAAGCGATCACAGAAACGGGAAATTGTGCCTATTTTGATCCCGTGTTTGTGCCTGTTTTTTGGTGTGTGTTTAGGTGGTTAAAATGGCGACAATTAGCCGAAAAAATAGCGGTTGGCGTGTGCAAATACGCCGCAAGAACATTAATAAATCAAAGACGTTTAGAACAAAGGCGGAAGCGCAGGCGTGGGCGAATGCTATCGAATCGCAGATTGCGGCGGGTGAATACTCGGATGTGCCTGATATAACTTTTGCGGACTTAATCCATAAATATGTAAGAGAGATTACACCGACAAAAAAAAGCGCGCGGCATGAAACATTACGACTGCATCGCATGGCTGATATGCACATTGGAAAGGTGCGACTTGTTGATTTATGTCTAAAAGATTTTGAGCAATGGCGAGATGAGCGGCTAAAAGTCGTTAGCCCTGCTAGTGTATTGCGTGAGCTTAACACAGTGTCCAATATTATGACGGTCGCCGTTGAACAATGGCAATATCTCAAAAAAAATTGTATTAAAGGGCTTTCCAAGCCAACGGGCATAAAAGAACGCACCCGGCGTTATTCAGAAGCGGAAATTGAGCGTCTTATTTTTGTGTCCGGTTATGATTTAAGTTATCCGCCGCATAATGTCATTAACCGCGTTGGCGCGGCAATTTTGTTTGCCATTGAAACTGCCATGCGTGCCGGCGAAATCTGTAATGCCACTTGGGAAAATCTCAACTTAAAACAACGTCTATTGCATATCCCTACATCAAAAAACGGCTATCCGCGTGACGTGCCGCTGTCAAGTAAGGCGATAGAGATTATCAATCATCTTGTGCAAGTAAAATTGGCTGATGATGATCATATATTCCGACTTAAATCACGCTCGCTTGATGCCGTTTTCCGGCAGATAAAAGAAAAAGCGGGCTTGGAAGATTCGGATTTGCATTTTCACGACACGCGACGGGAAGCATTGAGCCGGTTGTCTAAAAAAGTGGATGTGATGACGCTTGCAAAGATTAGCGGGCATAGAGATATAAAGATTTTGCTTAATACTTACTATGCGCCCGATATGTCGGAAGTGGCGAATTTGTTAGGATAAATAAAAAGTGCGGTCAATTTTAACCGCACTTTTTTTATGAAATTTGTCGTCTTTTCGCATATCGCACCACTTCGCCTGCAAACCACCTAGGCTTGTCTGATGGTTTGCTTGGGTCGCGTTGACTTGGCATAAAAACCGCCTTTGGGAAATACGGCGCGGCGGTGATACATTGCGCCTGACGGTAAGAAATCTTGCAATAATCCGCAATATCTTGTAAATCCCAAAGTTGCACGCTGTTTTCGTCAAGGCCTGCATATTTACCCTGTGCGGTTAGCATGGCTTGTACTTCTGCGAGTTTTTCAAATAGTGCTTCGTTTGTTACATTTTCCATGATGTCACCTGCATTGCTAAGCCGTCAATATACAAAGTTTCCACGCTTATTTTTTCTACTTCCGGCACTGGTGAAATGCGCATATCCATACAATCTTTTTTAATTGTTATGAGTGTCACTGTGCCAACATTCAAAGCAACCAATTTTTTAAAACATGACTTAGCTTTTCTTTTTTTGTCAAAACTGATTAGTTTTTGCTTAGAACCATACTCAATAATGACAATATATTTATATTTTGACGCTTTATATAAACTGCCTAAATGTTTTGAACGACCAACATTTCTTTCATTTCTCGCTCTAATCTTTTCAAATTTATCAATAAATAATTTTTGGTAATCATCCATCATTCACCCCCTAACGCCCACAATCTTTTAATACACAATTCAACCGCACTTTGTTTTTTGTCGTTGCCAATAAACTTGCGGCCTAATTTTAATGCCGCTTCGCCTACGCTTCCGGAGCCTGCAAAGCAATCTACAACTAAATCACCGTGGCTTGAGCTTTGTTTAATCAGCAATTCGGAAACGGCGACCGGCTTTTCTGTTGGGTATCCGCGCGCAATGCGTTTTTCGCTGATCACGTCGGCAACGCCTAAATCATTTAATTTGCGCTTACCCTTTTCAAAAAAAAGGATAAATTCATATCGCGCGCGGTAGTGATAGCCCATTCCGATACACTGTTTATCCCAAACTAACGGTTTCCAAAATTTAAAACCGCACTTTTCGGCTGCAGGTTTTGCCGTAAACATGGTTTCTTGGTCGCAAAATAGGTAAAAATGGCTATTTGGTTTCATTACGCGATAAATTTCGCGGAATAGTTCCTCAAAGCGCGCATTTGGGAAAATATCAAACCATTCGTTACTACTTGCCGCGCTTTGTTTTAATCGCGTGGTTGTGCCGCGTTTACGGTGTTTTTCTAATGATTCGTAAGGCGGGTCAGTAATAAATAAATCTATGCTTTCGTCCGTCAATGTTTTTAAAAAATCTAATGCGTCTTCGTTGCACATTTTAAAATCAATCATCATTTTTATTTACCCCTAATTATTCCTAATTCATTCTTCATTTTTGTGTAAGAATCTAGCGTAACAAAAATATAATTTTCCCCGCCAAGAATTTCTAAAGTTGAATTTTCTTTTTCATCTTTTAGACTATAAAAATATTCATTTAAAAATTCTTTAATGAAATAAAATCCTTTATCATCAAGAAAAACACACCCTCCAGCTATTCTTTTAAATTTTTCTTCATGATTTCTATTTTCTAATTCCGGAACCGCCAAAACCGAACACCCAATAATAAATCCAGCATTAATTAAAATATTTTTACTTTTGAAATTTATTTTTTCTGAATCACATTCAGCATAAATAACTTCTAATTCAATAAATTTATTCATTTCAAAATCTCGCATTCCCAGTTAATTAAACTCATTGCATAAATCATCATTAATTCTTTTTTCTGCCACGGGAATAATGCGCTTTCGTATTGTTCCCGTGGTGCGTCATAAGTGATCGCTTTTTTGTGGTTTCCCACGCTTGCAGTAACTTCAAAGCGCAAATGCTTTTCGCCGCGTTCAATCAGTTTTTGTGTTGCCGTTACATATTTCACCACCTCTTTTTCAATCAATGCCGCTTTCTGTTCCGGGTTTAACTCGTCCCATTCTGCAGTAGGGTAAAAAAATCCGAATTCGGCGGAAGCAACCCAAACCGGCGCTTTAAAAATCCCCACAGAAACGCGTTGTTTAGTGTAATTGCTCATGCAATCCGCCTATTTTTATGATTTCGCCGTATTTAAAAATTAAAAACTCGCCCGATTTCAACCGCACTTTTCGGCCTAAAAGCAAATCTGCTTTTTCGCTTGCGGTTAAATTGATTCTGTTTTTCTTGAGCCAACGTTTTTTCTTGTCAAAAGCGGTTAAAAACTCGCCTTTTTCTAACGTGTGATGCTGTTCTTCTGCTTGCCAAACATCCGGAATTTCTTTTCGGTCGTTTTTCCGCTCCGTACAGTTATTGACAGAACTCCAAGGCGGGCAAAGCCCGCTAATTTTTAATAAACCCTCAACAACGGCTTTCTTCACAATCTTCCAAGCCTTTGTTCGGGTGAAAATAGTTTGAGTGGTGACCTGATTAAAAAAGCCGATAATCTTTTTACTGATCTCGCCGTAATCATTCGGCTTGCGGTCTTCGTACGCCGTGCGGGCTAATAAATCTTTACGCTGTGCGCATGGGTTGCCATTGCCTTGTAAAAGTGTGTAACCCGCCCAATCGCCCTTATCGGCTAACTGCACTAATTCGGTTAATTTCTCGTCGCCCTCAACGGCGGCACCACGTTTGCGGCGGCATTCGCGCCAAACAGAAACCGGAGAACCGCCGATTTGCTGAAATTGTCTAATCCGCCACTTGCTTGCCCACGCAGAAACGTTCGCGGCCATATCTTTCAATTTTTCGCCCGTCTCGTCGTCGGTGTCGTCATCGCATTGATAGCCGTCAATGTTTTTTGCAATGTATTTTGCAATGTAGCCGGTGGCACTGCCTTTTTCCCAGTCAATTGCCGTTGCGGTAAAGCGGTGTTCTTGCGCGCCGATTTCGTCGCCGAACGCTTCCAACGCGTAACGCTTAAACGTTGTGCGGCAGGCATCAACGTGTTCTTGTGGCATAAATAGCAATAAGTGCCAGTGCGGCGTGCCGTCATGGTGTGGCTCAACCACGCGGAAGCCATAAGGGTCTATGCCTTGGCGTTTAAGGCTTGCGCGGATTTTTGCGAAGACGGAGCATAAATATTTTTGCGTATCGGCAGGGCTTGAAAAGTTCCAGTTTTTAATAAACCCGCCGTGAGAATGTACGGCGTGATAACAACTCGGGGCGGTTAATGTGTAAAACTCACCCGCGTGGCCGAGTTGTTTTGCCACTTCTTCAAAGCCGCGCATGCGCACCATTAATTCACAACGGCGCACCGCAGGATTGGAAACGGTCTTATAAAACATTTCATCCAGTGCAATGATTTCTTCTTGGTCGTCTTCGTTGATTAAAACCATTTGCTTGATGTATTGGCGGTTTTTGCGTTTTTGTGTTTTCCATTCGGCGATAGCCTCGCGGCTGGCATAAGGGCTTGCCTTGGCTTGCACTTGACCAACGGCAATGGCTAAATGCTCACGGATGCGTGAGCGAATCGCCATTAATTGACGTTGCCACCAGTTTTCGGAGCGCATTTTTTCGATAGCAATATTTAGGCTTTCGTCATCTAAATTGCCTTTTTCAAACTTGCTATAAAACGGCGGGTTGACGCCTTTCATTTTGGTGAAATACGCCATTTTTTTATAAAGTGCGTTAAAAATGCGGTCTATTTCTGCTTCTTCGGTGATCGGTGTGGCGCGGTTTCGAATGTATTTATCTTCAAATTCCGCAACCATTTCTTCGAGTTCTGCGGCAATAGATTTAGAAAAGTCCTCTACGTCGTGCAAAGTGAACTCGTCTAAACCTACTGATTTACGTAATACTTTTTTGTTTTTGATAAAGCCGAAGGTATATACATTGCCTTTTGGCTTGTTGATGGCGGTTAAAATAGGATAACGATTCATCACGCCCTCAACACGGTCGAGGATGCCTTTTTGCATAGTTTCGCGCACCCAACTGTTTGCGGCGCGATAACCATTCTTTCGGAAAGTGCGGATGTAGCGTTTAACGAAATATTTGCTTAAATATTCCGGCAGTTTTGAAATGTACTCATTGACAAACGGAAACGCGTCAGTGTTAAAGTTGAACAATTCATATTGATGAATATTCAACCCTTCCGGCGTGGCTTGATATGGCACATAAGGCGAAACTTGAAAAAATGGCTCTCTTGCCGCTTTTTCCGCTTCCCGTATGTCGCGTTCGCGTTCCCAGTTTGTCATTGGTTATTACTCGGCAACGGTGGTTTTCATTGCGGCTAAAAAAGATTCCGCGTCTGCTTTGGTTGCAAAAGCAAAGCCTTTATGCACCAAGTCCCATGAATGCCAATTGATGCCTTCCGTGGTCACCTCAATTTCTTTGATATATGCACCGATATACAGACCACTAGGCTGACAAACAACAAAGATTTCTCCGCCTACTCTTTTCATTATCTCACCGGCTTTTAACGGTTGCGGAATACGAATAGTGATGTTCTGGCGCGGCTCTTCCCACATGCCGACAATATCAAGTGCATTTTCTGATTTTGCCCAAACACGGCCATCCTCTTTCCATGAGAACGTACGTTCCGCAATGTTTAATGGGCCAACTATATAGCCATATAATGCGTCTCTAATATTGCTGCTGTTAATCAGTTGATCTGCGGCGATTTCAAACTTTACAAACGCCTTCGCTCCGTTGCGTAATACAACCGGCGCGCCTTTTAATGCTTCTGCTTTGTTAAATGGTTTCATTTTTAGTTTTCCTTGTTTAATACAATTCCGCTTGGCTTTTACAAATTGCCGCGCTGACTTCTTCGCGGATGTTTTCAATGACTTTTTTCATTTGCTCAAAATTCGTTACGTTTTCGTTTTGCGCTTCGCAATTAATTAAAAAATCAAGCGCGCCCTCAAAAGTTTTACAAAAGGTGCCTTTGTTTTTTTTCCACTTGTCACCCTCTTGGCGTAGCTGATAAACGACAAAACCGTTGTCGCTAACGCCAAGCTGATAGGTTTCTGATAGTTCGATGATGTTTCTTTCCATTTTTTTAACTCGCTTTAGTGTGATGTACTGCCATGGCAAAATCGCGGCGGCTTGTTGGTGTGCCGAAATGTGCTTTTAAACGATCGGCCACCCATAAAAATTTATAAATTAAGTCGCGCTCTTCTTCGGTGTAATCGCGCAAATCGGCTTCCGCGTGGGTTAATTGCAAAAGCTCGCTTAAACCTCGGGCAGCAACCGGATGCGCTTCGGCAAAATTGGCGAACTGACGCACGGCATTGTTTGCGGAAACGCCGAAATTATCGGCGCGTTTTGCTTTGAATAGCTCATAACCGTTGGCATATTTGCCCGATTTAATGTCGCTGATGTTTTCCGCTTCTTGCTCTGCCTGCATTTCTTCCCATGCGCTCATTGTTCGCCCCCGTGTTTACTTGCTAAAAAGCCCTTTTATCCAAGCCCAAACGCCACATTTTTTAACCGCACTTTCCGGCAACACAATGCGTTCCAAATTGTCTAAACGCGCCAAGATTTCTTCGTTTGTGATGATCTGATTTGTGTTTAGTTGTGCCTGTTTGGCATTAATGCGATTTTGCAAACCGTGCTGACGTTTAATGTCTTTTTCCAGCTGGAAAATATTCACGCGTTGCTTGCCGCGAACGGTCACTTTTCTGTTTGGTTTTTGCTTAATCATTGTTCAACTCCTCAAATTTGGGGTGAAAAAATCCTGTCGATTGAATTTCTTCAAACGACAAGTCTTGTTATTACGGTTTGGAAATTAAGAATTAATCGAGGGCGATTTCTTGCTGACGTTCGTCAATCTGATTTAACGGTTTATTCGTCATTAAGGCTTCCGGTCGCTCGTTATAAACCGGCGTTCGCACCCGAGTGATTTGGCTTGTCACCTTGAGTTCTGTGCCACAGTTGTTGCAATAGGCGATAACATCTATGGACAACAAGCCGATTTTTTCTGATGTGCGCACACGGATGTTGTTACTTCCGCAATTCGTGCATTTATGATCTACGTTCACACTTACCACCTTATTGTTTAACTATTCCGAATCACTGCCCAATCTACATCCGGTCGCAGGTCTTCGGGTTTCACTGCGCCGTTTGTGGCTTTGATAATGGCGGGGATATGGCGCACATCCATTTTTCCACCGTTAAGCCATAAACTAACCGTTTGTTGGCTTACGCCACATTCTTTAGCCAGTATTTGCTGTGAGCCAATACCTGAAACGGCTTTTACAAATTTTTCATTAGTTTTGCTCATATTTCAGCTCTTACTTGTTAAGTTTGAATACATACTACAAGTTTTTTTGTAAATAAACAACAATTTTTCTTGTTTGTATTGTTACAATTTCGCTTGTATAGTCATCTAACAAGGAGAATTGTAATGAAAACCCTATCTGACCGTTTAAGATATTTATTAAAAGTCAATGAGTTAACTGAAGATGCACTAGCCAAAAAAGTGAATGTATCTCAACAGGCAATTAATTATGTTTTAAATGGAAAAACAAGATCGCCTAAAAACATCCTAGAAATTGCAACCGCACTTGGTGTAAACGCGCACTGGTTGAAGACTGGGGAGGGATCTCCGGAGGCTGATGTTTTCGCATTTACATCGGAAAAGGATAATGATCACACCCTACGGGTAGATTTATTAGATGCCGAATTGGCAGCACACAGTTCGGGAATTATTAATCTTGAATATCCTGATGTTATATCGTCTATTTTCTTTACCCATGAGGGCGTGAAACGGATTTTAGGCAGAACAACGACCGATGGCGTGTATATGTTCAAAGTGCCGACTGACAGCATGGTGCCAACCATTACGCAAAACGATATCGTATTTATCGATACCAACGTAAAAGAATATATTGGTGAGGGCGTGTATTCGTTCAACTTAAATGGCGAAACCTACATAAAACGCCTGCAACGCCTACCGACCGGGGTGATTATGGCATTAAGCGACAACCCGCTTTATCACCCGTTTGAAATCACAGAAGACTTATTTGACACCGCCGAGATTATTGGGAAGTTTATTAAAGCGGTGGAATTAAAACCGAAAGATTTGTAAAACCTAAGACCGAAGATGACAAAATGAAAGACGAATTGTATAGCTATAATTATGTGCGAAATCGCAATAAATTGTTTGCAAATTTAATCAGCATTATTGATGGGATAACCTGTGATGGAGAGATTACCGAACAAGAATTGCTTTATCTTGACACTTGGTTACTTGAAGCCAAATCTTTACAAGACAATGTCATTTTTCAACAAATCCGCGATCACATTATTGATATTCGTTTTGATGGGAAAGTAACAAAAGACGAATTAAAAGCACTCAAATCCACCCTACTTCTCATTCAGCGAGACATCCTAGACCTTCCCAACATTGACCTTTACTCAAAAGAATCCGATATGCACTTATTGTCCGGCTTGTGTAAAGGAGTAATTTCCGACAATAAATTAAACGATGATGAAATTCGCTATTTGAATTGGTGGCTAAGTCAAAATGGTTTATTAAAGAATAACTATCCCGGTAGTGAATTATATCGCTTAGTTACCGATATTC
>NZ_CALIWN010000060.1:0-17036 GCF_938046485.1 uncultured Aggregatibacter sp.
CCTATCAAATTTCTACAAATGAATCAGTAAGACTAAATTTTTCATTTTTTCTCTTGAAATCCCTCAAAACGATCTTATTTAAATTTGGCGAACAAATGTTCAACAGAACATCCATGGAACGAAGAAGGAAAGACTATGAATATTGAAAAATTTACCACTAAATTCCAACAAGCCATTGCTGAAGCGCAATCTTTAGCGATTGGCAAGGATAATCAATTTATTGAACCGGTGCATTTATTGAGTGCCTTGTTAAATCAACAAGACGGTTCTGTAGCGCCGATTTTAACCGCAAGTGGCGTGAACGTTGCTGTATTGCGTAACGAACTCAACAATGAACTTGCCAAACTTCCGCAAGTGTCCGGCAATGGCGGTGATGTACAACTTTCCCGTCAGTTGCTTAACCTTTTGAATTTATGCGATAAATTGGCGCAACAACGGCAGGATAAATTTATTTCCTCCGAACTCTTTTTACTTGCCGCCTTGGAAGAAAAAGGCACTGTTAGCGAGATACTGAAAAAGTGCGGTGCGAAAAAAGACCAAATTTTACAAGCCATCGATCATATTCGTGGAGGACAAAACGTGAATGACCAAAATGCGGAAGAAAGCCGCCAAGCCTTAGAAAAATATACTATCGACTTAACCGCTCGTGCGGAAAGTGGCAAATTGGATCCGGTGATTGGGCGTGATGAAGAAATCCGCCGCACCATTCAAGTGTTGCAACGCCGCACCAAAAACAACCCGGTGCTTATCGGTGAACCGGGCGTGGGTAAAACTGCTATTGTGGAAGGGTTGGCACAGCGTATTGTAAACGGCGAAGTGCCGGAAGGTTTGAAAAATAAACGCGTGCTTTCCCTTGATATGGGCGCATTAATCGCCGGAGCAAAATATCGTGGTGAATTTGAAGAACGCTTAAAAGCCGTGTTAAATGAACTCGCTAAAGAAGAAGGTCGAGTCATTTTGTTCATCGATGAAATTCACACTATGGTCGGTGCAGGTAAAACTGACGGTGCAATGGATGCGGGCAACTTGTTAAAACCAAGTTTGGCGCGCGGTGAATTGCACTGTGTGGGCGCGACTACGTTAGACGAATATCGCCAATACATTGAAAAAGACGCCGCACTTGAACGTCGTTTCCAAAAAGTGTTTGTGGATGAACCGAGCGTGGAAGATACCATTGCTATTTTACGTGGTTTAAAAGAGCGTTATGAAATCCACCACCATGTACAAATTACTGACCCGGCTATTGTGGCGGCGGCAACCTTGTCCCATCGTTACATTTCCGATCGTCAGTTGCCGGATAAAGCCATCGACTTAATCGATGAAGCGGCTTCCAGCATTCGGATGGAAATTGACTCCAAACCACAGCCGTTAGATCGCTTAGATCGCCGTATTATCCAACTCAAATTGGAACAACAGGCGTTACAAAAAGAAGATGACGATGCCAGCCGCAAACGCTTGGAAATGTTAGAAAAAGAATTGGCGGAAAAAGAGCGGGAATATGCTGAATTAGAAGAGGTGTGGAAATCCGAAAAAGCGGCGCTTTCCGGTGCGCAACACATTAAAGCGGAATTGGAAAACGCCCGCACCCAAATGGAACAAGCCCGTCGTGCAGGCGATTTAAATAAAATGTCCGAATTGCAATATGGTGTGATTCCATCGCTAGAAAAACAATTAGCGCAGGCGGAAACTGGCGAAGGCAAGGAAATGAGCCTATTACGCTACCGCGTGACCGATGAGGAAATCGCCGAAGTGCTTTCCCGCGCCACCGGTATTCCGGTCTCCAAAATGATGGAAGGCGAAAAAGAAAAACTCTTGCGTATGGAAGAAGAATTGCACAAACGGGTTATCGGGCAAAACGAAGCCGTGGATGCTGTGGCGAACGCCATTCGTCGTAGCCGTGCCGGTCTTTCCGATCCGAATCGCCCAATTGGTTCCTTCTTGTTCTTAGGGCCAACCGGTGTGGGTAAAACCGAATTGTGCAAAACCTTGGCGAAATTCTTGTTTGATAGCGAAGATGCCATGGTGCGTATCGATATGTCCGAATTCATGGAAAAACACAGCGTGTCCCGCTTGGTCGGTGCACCTCCGGGCTACGTAGGCTATGAAGAAGGCGGCTATTTAACCGAAGCCGTACGTCGTCGCCCGTATTCCGTGATATTGCTGGACGAAGTGGAAAAAGCGCACCACGATGTATTTAACATCTTGTTGCAAGTGTTGGATGACGGCCGTTTAACCGATGGACAAGGCAGAACCGTGGATTTCCGCAATACCGTTGTGATCATGACCTCTAACTTAGGTTCCGATTTGATTCAAGGCAACCAAAAAGAAAGCTACGACGACATGAAAGCGTTGGTAATGTCTGTGGTGAGCCAACATTTCCGTCCGGAATTTATCAACCGGATTGACGAAACCGTGGTGTTCCATCCGTTGAATAAAGACAACATTCGCGCCATTGCGGAAATTCAGTTAAAACGCTTAATCAACCGCATGGAAAGTCGTGGCTATGTGTTGACCTTTACAGATGCGACACTCGATTTCATCAGCGAAATCGGCTATGACCCTATTTACGGTGCGCGTCCATTAAAACGTGCGATTCAGCAAGAAATTGAGAACCCGTTAGCGCAACAAATCCTTTCCGGCAGTTTGCTACCGGAAAAACCGATTAGCGTAGATTACGTTGACGGCAAAATTGTGGCAAAACAATAAAACATAAAAAACAAAAGCCATTTAGTGAATACTAAATGGCTTTTTTGTTATCTTATCAACTTCAAAGTGCGGTCGCTTTTTTATGTGTTTTCAACGTAGTTCTTCGCTGTGTTGCTCAAACCAGCTTTCTAAAATTAAGCAGGCGGAAATGCCATCCACTTTGCTTTTATTTAAAGCTCGATAACCGCCGCGGCTGAAAATTTCACTGCGAGCTTCCGTGGTTGTGAGGCGTTCATCCTGTAATTCCACCGGTAAATTAAATCGTCCGTTCAAGCGATTGGCAAATTTTTTGGCGCGTAAGGTCAGTTCTTGTTCGGTGCCATCCATATTCAGTGGCAAACCAACGACTAGTCTTGCTGGCTGCCATTCTTTGATGACGTTACCGATAGCGTCCCAATCAGGAATGCCGTCTTGCGCTTTAAATGCCGGCAGTGACTGTGCCGTGCCGGTGATGCTTTGACCCACTGCACAGCCAATGCTTTTTGTGCCGAAATCAAAGGCTAAAACCGTAATGCCCATTAACAATGTCCCACTTGGCCGACAAAATTATGCATATCAATGCCGAGCAATTGATTGGCCGCCAACCAGCGTTGATCGCATGGCAAATCAAACAGGATTTGTTCCGTTGCCGGCACGACCAGCCAAGAATCATGGGCGATTTCTTGCTCTAACTGATTGGCTTCCCAACTGGCACAACCTAAAGCAACCAAATATTTCTCCGGTTCTTCAAAGGTGCCAAATGTATCTACCACATCGGCAGACGTTGTCAGGACAAGATTATCATTCACCTTATAACTGTGATTAAATACTTTTGGAACAGGCGTATGCAAAATGAAACCGCGATCAACGTTCACCGGCCCACCGGCAAGCACCAATTTATTGTTATAAGTGCGGTCGGTTACCATCATGAAATTCATTTTTGCACTCAGTTCTGCAATGGTTAAGTCGGTGGGTTGATTAATCACCAATCCCATAGACCCTTTTTCATTATGTTCACAAATATAAATGACAGTCCGATAAAAATAACTGTCCTCTAAATTTGGCATGGCAATTAATAGATGATCTTGCAAATCCATCATAATGTTTCCCCTAAATCACCAAAACAGACTTGTAATGCGGTTATCGCCGCCATCGCTGCCGTTTCGGTGCGTAATACTCGCTTTCCTAATAACACTTCCACAAAGCCTTGTTGCTCGGTTTGTGCAATTTCTTGCGCTGATAAGCCGCCTTCAGAACCAATTAATAAGCGCACACCGGCAGTGGGTATCGTCGGCAACGTGCGAATGGAATGTGTTGCTCTCGGATGAAGATTTAATTTCAGTGCGCCATCTTGTTCGGCGCACCATTGTTGTAATTTCATTAATGGGCGAATTTCCGGAATTTTATTCCGGCCACATTGTTCACACGCCGCAATGGCGATTTTTTGCCACTGTTGGATTTTTTTCTCCATACGATCACCGTCTAATTTCACGCCGCAACGTTCCGACCACAATGGTGTAATCACGTTCACGCCTAATTCGACGGATTTTTGAATGGTAAACTCCATACGCTCACCACGCGAAATCACTTGCCCAAGATGAATAAACAACGGGCTTTCCCGATCGTCAAATTGCCGGCTTAAAATTTCTACATCGACGCTTTTTTTACTCACCTGCGTAATCATCGCTTGGTATGTCTGGTTACTGCCATCAAAAAGTTCGAGATGGTCGCCGGGTTGCATACGCAAAACACGCCCCACATGATTTGCACCGTCTTCAGACAAGGTGCAAAAAGTGAGATGATTCAACGACGTAGGATGATAAATTCTAGGTACTCGCATAATAGAACATTAATTAAAAATCATGGTTCTATCATAACAGAAAAGAAGAGGACAAAGAGAGAAATGAGAAATTAATATTCCCATTTGGTCGGATCAATACCTAACTCACGCATAATCACTTTCGCTTCTTCAGGAATTTCATCGCTGCGCTCTTTGAGCAAATCTTCATCTGTTGGCAAAGGCTGGCCGGTAAAGGCGTGTAAGAAAGCTTCACAAAGCAATTCACTGTTTGTTGCGTGGCGTAAATTACGAATTTGACGACGAGTACGTTCATTTGTCAAAATTTCAAGCACTTTAATTGGAATGGAAACCGTAATTTTTTTCACTTGTTCGCTTTTTTTGCCATGTTCTGCATAAGGGCTAATGTATTGTCCGTTCCAATTCGCCATAATTGATTCCTGAAATAACCTTAGTAATTGTCTCAATATTCTAATAAAAAAGAATAAAAATAACAATCTAGCCGTGAAGACTGCTAGATTTCCATGGATGCGTCTGCCCTAGACAACATGACGTCTTCATCAACTCAAAAGTGCGGTCAGTTTTTTCAAGTTTTTTTCTGCCTCATGGCGAATTTTTAAGAAAATTCCCTTTAAGGAGGACGACTACCCCCATGAATTAACAGATAATGCGATTCTTTGCTTTAATAAAATCAATTAAGTCGGTAGAATACCTCTACTTTTTATCCATTTTTTAGAGGAAATCACTATGTCATTAGAAGTTTTAGATCAGTTAGAAAACAAAATTAAACAAGCCGTTGAAACCATTCAACTCCTTCAACTTGAAGTGGATGAATTAAAAGAAAAAAACGGCAGATCACAACAAGAAAACGACGCGTTACGCAGTGAAAATGAACAATTAAGAAGCGAACATCAAAATATTCAAGAACGTTTACGCTCACTTTTAGGCATCACTGACAGTATCTAATGATTCTTTATTCAACCAAGGCTTAGTTAATCTAAGCCTTCTTTTTTTTTGGGAGAAAAAATGCAACCTCACATTTGCTTAATCACCGGCAGCACTTTAGGCGGTGCCGAATATGTTGCCGAACACGTAGAAAGCCGATTACAACAACAGGGTTTCAGTACTGAATTGCACCACGGTCCGGTATTAAATGACGTAATTAATGAAAAATTATGGCTAGTGGTGACTTCCACCCATGGCGCAGGCGAATTACCGGATAACCTCAAACCGTTATTTGAAGCTCTGGATGCAAGTGATAACGACCTTTCCCACTTAAGATTTGCGGTGATCGGTTTAGGAAATTCTGATTACGACACCTTTTGCTTTGCCGTGGACAAAGTAGAACAAAGTTTGTTGGCAAAAAGTGCGGTCAAAATAACCGATGCTTTACGCATTGATGTCTTAACAGAATCTGATCAAGAACAGTGCGCAGAAGACTGGTTACCTAATTTTACGCATAATATTTAATCAATAAAAAAAGCAAACAGAGTGTGGATAACTTCGTTAATTATTGTTAAAAATCTGTTTTTATATAATGAATAAATTCTGATGCTAATCAACCTGTGGATAAATAAGGAAGTTATACACAAGAATTAACGGTATCGATCGGGAAGATCTTAACACGTTTGAAAATGATCTATGTGTTTCATTTACAACCTAAAAACGATCTTATTCAACGGTTTTGATGATCCTTATAATAGTAATAATAAAAGATCTCTATATAAAGATCTTATTTCTTATTAGCAAAGATCCTTCTCCCGATCCCTCTTTTTTCTTTCACTGAAACGCATCTTTTAACCACCTAAGATTTTCAGTAAAATAGCGACCAATTTTTTCAAGGATCAACAGATCCACACCTCATTTAAAATAGAGATCATTCATAATCATGTTTTACACTGAAACCTATGATGTCATCGTGATCGGTGGCGGTCATGCAGGAATAGAAGCCGCATTGGCACCTGCACGTATGGGATTAAAAACCCTATTACTTACGCATAATGTAGATACTCTCGGACAAATGTCTTGTAACCCGGCGATTGGCGGAATTGGCAAAGGGCATTTAGTAAAAGAAGTGGATGCCATGGGCGGATTAATGGCGCATGCCGCCGATAAAGCCGGTATTCAATTTCGTACATTAAACAGCAGTAAAGGCCCGGCCGTACGCGCAACACGTGCGCAAGCGGATCGTGTGTTATATCGTCAAGCCGTCAGAATCGCCCTTGAAAATCAACCGAATTTAGATATTTTCCAACAAGAAGCCACGGATATCTTAATTGAACAAGATCGTGTAACCGGTGTTACAACGAAAATGGGGCTTACGTTTCATGCAAAATCTGTGATCTTAACTGCCGGCACCTTCTTAGCCGGTAAGATTCATATTGGTTTACAAAATTATGAAGGGGGACGTGCAGGTGATCCGGCTTCGGTAACCCTCTCTCATCGTTTAAGAGATCTTGGTTTACGTGTGGATCGCTTAAAAACCGGAACACCGCCACGTATTGATGCACGTACGATCAATTTTGAAGTCTTAGCTAAACAACATGGTGATGCAGTATTGCCGGTGTTCTCTTTTATGGGATCCGTTTCTGATCACCCGCAACAAATTCCTTGTTATATCACCCACACCAACGAACAAACCCATGATGTGATCCGTAATAACTTGGATCGTAGCCCGATGTATACCGGTGTCATTGAAGGGATCGGGCCACGTTATTGCCCATCGATCGAAGATAAAGTAATGCGCTTTGCGGATCGTAATTCGCACCAAATTTATTTAGAACCGGAAGGCTTAACCAGCAATGAAGTGTATCCGAATGGGATTTCAACCAGTTTACCGTTTGACGTGCAAATGGGTATCGTTAATTCCATGAAAGGGTTGGAAAATGCCCGCATTGTGAAACCGGGTTATGCCATTGAATATGATTATTTTGATCCACGTGATTTAAAACCCACCTTAGAAACCAAATCCATTCAAGGTTTATTCTTTGCCGGTCAAATTAATGGTACGACCGGTTATGAAGAAGCGGCAGCACAAGGCTTATTGGCTGGGATTAATGCAGGTCTTTACGTACAAGAGAAGGAGGCATGGTATCCTCGTCGGGATCAGGCTTACACCGGTGTGTTGGTGGATGACCTTTGTACATTAGGAACAAAAGAACCCTATCGTGTGTTTACTTCTCGTGCGGAATACCGTTTGTTATTGCGTGAAGATAATGCCGATATTCGTTTAACACCAATTGCCCATGAATTAGGATTAATTGATGACGCACGTTGGGCTCGTTTTAACCAAAAAATGGAAAATATCGAGCAAGAGCGTCAACGCTTACGCAGTATTTGGTTGCATCCACGTTCTGAATACCTAGAAGAAGCCAATAAAGTATTGAATAGTCCATTAGTGCGTGAAGCCAGTGGTGAAGATTTATTACGCCGTCCGGAAATAACTTACGATATTTTGACTTCCTTAACGCCATATCAACCGGCAATGGAAGATAAAGAAGCGGTAGAACAAGTAGAAATCGCCATTAAATATCAAGGCTATATCGAGCATCAACAAGAGGAAATCGAAAAACAAAAACGCCACGAAAATACAGCTATTCCAGCTCACTTTGATTACAGCAAAGTTTCCGGTTTATCTAACGAAGTGCGGGCAAAATTGGAACAACATCGTCCGGTCTCTATCGGACAAGCGAGCCGTATTTCCGGTATTACGCCGGCAGCAATTTCCATCATTCTGGTGAATTTGAAAAAACAAGGCATGCTAAAACGTGGTGAATAATGACTAATTTAGAACTTCAATTAACGGATAAACTAAAAACGTTGTTAAAACAGACCGCACTTTCTGTGACAGAACAACAGCAACAACAGTTAGTGAAGCTAGTTTTGCTGCTGAATAAATGGAACAAGGCTTATAATCTAACGTCTGTGCGTGATCCACAGGAAATGGTGGTTAAACATATTTTAGACAGTCTTGTGGTGAGCCCTTATTTACAAGGTGATCGTTTTATTGATGTCGGTACCGGCCCGGGCTTGCCCGGCTTGCCTTTAGCTATCATTAATCCGCAAAAACAATTTGTTTTGTTAGATAGCTTGGGTAAACGGATCAGTTTTATTCGCAATGCGGTATGTGAGTTAGGGCTTACCAATGTTGAAGCCGTGTTGAGTCGCGCGGAAGAATATCAACCCGATCATCAATTTGACGGGGTGTTAAGTCGTGCTTTTGCCTCGTTAAAGGAGATGACCGACTGGTGCCATCATTTACCGAAAAAAGAGGGGCATTTTTATGCCTTAAAAGGCCTCTATCACGATGAGGAAGTTCAAGCCTTGGAGGGGAAATTTATGGTTAAAGAGGTGATTAAACTCCATGTTCCTGAGCTTGTAGGTGAACGACATTTAATCATTCTGCATTAAATTTCTAAAAGTGTGATTTATTTAACAGTTTTTCCCTTTTTTTAAGTTGAATCTCTCTGTGCTAAATGTATAATTAGCCAGTTTTTGCATACTAAAAAATAATGTGATGTCTAGGGTTTTAACACAAGCGAAGCATTGTTACCAAAAATCAATATGGATTGAAATGGGTATTTTACTCATTATCGGTGCGTTAATTTCACTTTGGCAGTGGAAAAGTGCGGTTGATTTCTGTCTTGGATTTTTCTGTGCTTTTCTGCCTTTTTGTGCTTTTGTGTATCTTATTTTTTATCGTAAACAGCATTTATCAACAAAATTGACCGCACTTTATCGTGGGGAAGCGGTAAAGTTTGCATTAACGATACTATGTATTATTGCTGCGTTTAAAGGATTTCATGTAAGTGAATTCATTTTATTTTTTGCAGGTTTTTTCGTGGCATTAGTGTTGAACAATGTCGTTCCATTTTTGCTGAACAGGTCTTAATTTTAAGTTCTATATAAAGGGTCAACTATGTCCGGACAAACAACCTCTGAGTATATCGGCCACCATTTGTCTTTTTTAAAGACCGGTGAGGGTTTTTGGCATATTCATGTCGATACGCTGTTTTTCTCTATCGTATCAGCCATTATTTTCCTTTTCGTTTTTTCACGTGTTGCGAAAAAAGCGACGCCAGGCGTACCAAGCAAAATGCAATGTTTGGTCGAAATTTTAGTGGAATGGGTCAATGGTATCGTAAAAGAAAACTTTCATGGTCCACGCAATGTTGTTGCACCGTTAGCATTAACCATTTTTTGTTGGGTATTCATTATGAATGCCATCGACTTAATCCCAGTCGATTTTCTTCCACAATTCGCAGGTTTGTTCGGTATTCACTATTTGAGAGCAGTGCCAACAGCAGATATTAGTGCAACGCTCGGCATGTCAATCTGTGTCTTTTTCTTAATTCTTTTCTATACAGTAAAATCTAAAGGTTTTGGTGGATTGGTTAAGGAATATACCTTACACCCATTTAATCACTGGGCGTTTATTCCGGTTAACTTTATTCTTGAAACCGTTACTTTACTGGCTAAACCAATTTCTCTCGCATTCCGTTTATTCGGTAATATGTATGCAGGGGAATTAATCTTTATTCTCATTGCTGTGATGTATTCTGCCAATATGGCAATTGCGGCATTGGGAATTCCATTACACCTTGTTTGGGCGATTTTCCATATTTTGGTCATTACGTTACAAGCATTCATCTTTATGATGTTGACGGTGGTTTACTTAAGTATCGCTTATAACAAAGCAGATCATTAATTTTATTTTTTATTAACCGGCTCTAGGGCTAAACTTAACTTCTATTGGAGAACATTATGGAAACTGTAATTACAGCTACAATTATCGGTGCATCAATCCTTCTTGCATTCGCAGCATTAGGTACAGCTATCGGCTTTGCGATTTTAGGCGGTAAATTCTTAGAATCTTCCGCTCGTCAACCTGAGCTTGCTTCTAGCTTGCAAACAAGAATGTTTATCGTTGCAGGTTTATTGGATGCGATTGCGATGATTGCTGTTGGTATTTCTTTACTTTTCATTTTCGCAAACCCATTCATCGGTTTATTACAATAATCACCTTATTTGCTTATCAACGTAAAACAAGCAGATTAAGGAGGACGTTGTGAATCTAAATGCAACATTAATTGGTCAACTGATTGCGTTTGCAATTTTCGTGTGGTTCTGCATGAAATTTGTTTGGCCACCAATTATTAGTGCAATTGAAAAACGTCAAAGCCAAATTGCGAATGCTTTAGCTTCTGCTGAAGCGGCTAAAAAAGAACAAGCAGATACTAAAATGCTTGTTGAAAAGGAAATTTCTGAAGCGAAAATTCAAGCGCAAGAAATTTTAGATTTAGCCAATAAACGTCGCAATGAAGTTTTAGACGAAGTGAAGGCAGAAGCCGAAGAACTTAAAGCGAAAATCATTGAACAAGGCTATGCTGAGGTTGAAGCTGAACGTAAACGTGTTCAAGAAGAATTACGTGTAAAAGTTGCGTCTTTAGCCATTGCAGGTGCTGAAAAAATTGTTGGGCGTACTGTGGATGAAGCAGCCAACAATGACATTATTGATAAATTAGTTGCAGAACTATAAGAAGGTTGAGCTTATGTCAGAATTAACTACCATAGCTCGCCCTTATGCTAAAGCAGCGTTTGATTTTGCCGTTGAACAAAGTACATCTGACAAAAGTGCGGTAGAAAAATGGAATGAAATGTTAGGTTTTCTTGCTGAATTAGTGAAAAACGAAACAATGCAAAATTATCTAACAGGTTCTCTTTCTGCACAAAAATTAGCAGATACGGTGATCTCAATTTGTGGTGAACAATTAGATCAATATGGGCAAAACTTAGTTCGGTTAATGGCTGAAAATAAGCGTTTAACTGTTCTTCCGCAAGTTTTTAAAGAATTCCAACATTATGTTGAGGAATATAAAGCTATTGCGGAAGTGAACGTCATATCGGCTCAACCATTAAGCGTCATGCAACAAGAAAGAATTGCAGCCGCAATGGAAAAAAGATTAGCCCAAAAAGTTAAGTTAAATTGCAACGTTGATAGCTCGCTCATTGCTGGCGTTATCATTCGTACAGAAGATTTTGTGATTGACGGAAGTAGTCGTGGACAACTTGCCCGTTTAGCAAATGAGTTGCAATTATAAGAGGATTAGAAAATGCAACTAAATTCAACTGAAATTAGTGAATTGATTAAAAAACGCATTGCTCAATTTGATGTGGTGAGCGAAGCCCGCAATACAGGAACGATTGTTTCTGTTAGTGATGGGATTATTCGTATCCATGGTTTAAGCGATGTGATGCAAGGCGAAATGATCGCCTTACCGGGCAACCGTTATGCCATGGCACTTAACCTTGAACGCGACTCGGTTGGTGCGGTAGTTATGGGGCCTTATGCCGATCTTGCCGAAGGAATGGAAGTGCAATGTACCGGCCGTATTCTTGAAGTGCCGGTTGGTCGTGGTTTATTAGGTCGTGTTGTAAACACCCTTGGTCAACCAATTGATGGTAAAGGTGAAATTGAAAATGACGGTTTTTCTCCGGTTGAAGTTATCGCGCCGGGTGTAATTGAACGTAAATCCGTTGATCAACCTGTACAAACCGGTTATAAAGCGGTTGACTCCATGGTGCCAATCGGTCGTGGTCAACGTGAATTGATTATCGGTGACCGTCAAACCGGTAAAACAGCATTAGCGATTGATGCCATCATTAACCAACGTAATTCAGGCATTAAATGTATCTATGTGGCAATTGGTCAAAAAGCGTCAACAATTGCTAACGTAGTACGTAAATTAGAAGAACATGGTGCATTAGCTAACACTATCGTGGTTGCGGCATCTGCGTCTGAATCTGCAGCGTTGCAATATTTAGCACCTTATGCCGGTTGTGCAATGGGTGAATATTTCCGTGATCGTGGTGAAGATGCACTAATCGTTTACGATGATCTTTCTAAACAAGCGGTTGCTTACCGTCAAATTTCCTTATTATTACGTCGTCCGCCAGGTCGTGAGGCATATCCAGGTGACGTATTCTACTTACACTCACGCTTGCTTGAACGTGCTTCTCGTGTAAATGAAGAATACGTAGAAAAATTCACCAAAGGTGAAGTAAAAGGAAAAACCGGTTCTTTAACTGCTCTTCCAATTATTGAAACTCAAGCGGGTGACGTTTCTGCATTCGTTCCTACTAACGTGATTTCTATTACCGATGGTCAGATTTTCTTAGAATCTAACTTGTTTAACTCAGGTATTCGTCCTGCGGTGAACCCAGGTATTTCGGTTTCTCGTGTAGGTGGTTCTGCACAAACTAAAGTGATTAAGAAACTTGCCGGTGGTATTCGTACTGCACTTGCACAATATCGTGAATTAGCGGCATTTGCTCAGTTTGCTTCAGATCTTGATGATGCAACTCGTAAACAACTTTCTCATGGTGAAAAAGTAACCGAATTGTTGAAACAAAAACAATTTTCTCCGCTTTCTGTTGCTGAGCAAGCAGTAGTGTTATTTGCGGTTGAATTTGGTTATTTAGACGATGTTGAGTTATCTAAAATTGCAAGTTTTGAAACCGCACTTCTAGATTATGCAAATCGTAATTATGCCGAGTTTATGCAAGAGCTTACTAAAACTGGTAACTATAATGATGAAATCAAAGATACATTAAAAGGTATTTTAGATAGTTTCAAAGCGAATAGTGCTTGGTAGTAACGGAGAAATAAGATGGCAGGTGCAAAAGAGATAAAAACCAAAATTGCCAGCGTACAAAGTACGCAGAAAATTACTAAGGCAATGGAAATGGTTGCAACCTCGAAAATGCGTAAAACGCAGGACCGTATGGCGGCATCTCGTCCGTATTCTGAAACTATCCGTAGTGTTATCAGCCATGTGTCTAAAGCAAGTATCGGTTATAAACACCCGTTCTTAGTTGAACGGGATGTGAAAAAAGTGGGTGTTTTAGTGATTTCTACTGATCGTGGAATGTGCGGTGGTTTAAACGTGAATTTGTTTAAAACCACACTTAACCAAATTAAAGATTGGAAATCACAAAATGCGACGACTGAGCTTGGCTTGATTGGTTCTAAAGGGATTAGTTTTTTCCGTTCCCTTGGTTTTAAGGTAAAAAGCCAACTTTCCGGTTTGGGTGATAACCCTTCTTTAGAAGAATTAATTGGTGTGGCAAATACCATGTTTGATGCTTATCGTAATGGAGAAATTGATGCAATTTATATTGCATATAATAAATTCATTAATACGATGTCGCAAAAACCGGTTGTACAGCAATTAGTTCCTTTACCGGAAATGGAAAACGATCACTTAATCGAAAGACAACAGGCATGGGATTATATTTACGAACCTGAACCAAAAGTGTTATTAGACAGCCTTTTAGTTCGTTATTTAGAATCTCAAGTTTATCAAGCGGTTGTAGATAATTTAGCTTCAGAACAAGCGGCTCGAATGGTAGCAATGAAAGCAGCAACAGATAATGCAGGCAATTTAATTAATGACCTGCGGTTGGTGTATAACAAAGCTCGTCAAGCAAGTATCACAAATGAATTAAATGAAATCGTTGCCGGTGCGGCTGCGATTTAATAGAAGAGGAACGGTAATGGCGACAGGTAAAATTGTACAAATCATCGGTGCGGTGATTGACGTCGAATTTCCACAAGATGCAGTACCAAAAGTTTATGATGCATTAAATGTTGAAACAGGTTTAACCCTTGAAGTTCAACAACAATTAGGTGGTGGTGTGGTACGTTGTATCGCATTAGGTGCCTCCGATGGTTTAAAACGTGGTTTAAAAGTAGAAAACACAAATGCTCCAATTCAAGTACCGGTAGGAACAAAAACACTTGGTCGAATTATGAATGTGTTGGGTGACCCGATTGATGAACAAGGTCCGATTGGCGAAGAAGAACGTTGGTCTATTCACCGTTCTGCACCAAGCTACGAAGAACAATCAAACAGTACCGAATTATTAGAAACCGGTATTAAAGTGATCGACTTAATTTGCCCATTTGCAAAAGGGGGTAAAGTTGGTTTATTCGGTGGTGCGGGTGTAGGTAAAACCGTAAATATGATGGAATTAATCCGTAATATCGCGATTGAACACTCAGGTTACTCCGTATTCGCAGGTGTAGGTGAGCGTACCCGTGAAGGTAATGACTTCTACCACGAAATGAAAGATTCCAACGTATTGGATAAAGTATCTTTGGTTTACGGTCAAATGAATGAGCCACCGGGTAACCGTTTACGCGTTGCGTTAACCGGTTTAACTATGGCGGAAAAATTCCGTGATGAAGGTCGTGATGTATTATTCTTCGTGGATAATATTTATCGTTATACCCTTGCCGGTACTGAGGTATCTGCACTTTTAGGCCGTATGCCATCAGCGGTAGGTTACCAACCAACCCTTGCTGAGGAAATGGGTGTATTACAAGAGCGTATTACTTCAACTAAAACAGGTTCTATCACGTCTGTACAAGCGGTTTACGTGCCTGCGGATGACTTGACTGACCCATCTCCGGCAACCACCTTTGCGCACTTAGACTCAACTGTTGTATTGAGCCGTCAAATTGCGTCTTTAGGTATTTATCCTGCGGTTGACCCACTAGATTCTACATCTCGTCAATTAGACCCATTAGTTGTTGGTCAAGAGCATTATGATGTTGCTCGTGGCGTGCAAGGTATCTTACAACGTTATAAAGAATTGAAAGATATTATTGCGATTCTTGGTATGGATGAATTATCTGAAGAAGATAAATTAGTGGTAGCCCGTGCGCGTAAGATCGAACGTTTCTTATCACAACCGTTCTTCGTTGCTGAAGTATTTAACGGCACACCGGGTAAATACGTTCCGTTAAAAGAAACCATTCGTGGCTTCAAAGGTATTTTAAACGGCGAATACGATCATGTTCCGGAACAAGCGTTCTACATGGTTGGTTCAATCGACGAAGCGCTAGAAAAAGCCAAAAATATGTAATCACTTCAAGCTGATGCATATCAAACTTGAAGGAGAAAAACATGGCAACATTTAATTTAACAGTCGTAAGTGCAGAACAAAAAATCTTTTCCGGCAACGTGAAAAGTGTTCAAGCAACAGGTATTGAGGGTGAGCTCGGTGTTTTACCGGGGCATACCCCTTTATTAACAGCAATCAAGCCAGGTATTGTTAAATTTACTTTAGAAAATGATAACGAAGAAGTTATCTATGTTTCCGGTGGTTTTTTAGAAGTTCAACCAACGATTGTGACTGTTCTTGCGGATGTCGCAATTCGTGGTCAAGAGCTTGATAGCGAGCGTATTCTTGCTGCTAAGAAACGTGCGGAAGAAAACATTCATCAACATCACCATGATGCTGATTACGAATTGTTAATGTCTAAACTTTCTAAAGAATTGGCAAAACTTCGTGCTTACGAACTTACTGATAAATTAGTGAAATCTAAACGCTAATTTTTACGGCGTGCAATGATTTCATAAAAATTAAGGACTGAATCCCAAGGGATTCAGTCCTTTTTTATTATAGCCAGCCAAAGTCTGGCGATAAAAACCATACGCGATGCGTATGGAGCTAAATAGCTTAAGCGATGAACAGAAAAAAATTCTCGCGATATAACGAAAACAAGACTGACAACCGAAACGCAACATATAGGAAGATTATTTCCCCCCTCGTAGCGTGCAACTTGTTGCACGAATGATTCACCTCGATGCGTAATTCATACATTTCATGCGTAGCGTGCATCTTGATACACGATTTCGTGCAACAAGTTGCACGCTACGATTCACTGATTATGGATTAAAGAGAAAATTAATCAGTCAATTTGATTAAGAATATCTTCTGACAAGGCCGGAGTTGCTTTTTCTTCTTTCTTGTTGGCACGGATGCGATAGTCAATATTTTGGAAATAAGCTTCGCGGAAAGTAACGTAAGGATCTTGAGCCTGATCTAGCAATGCTTCTTTATCCATTAAACTTGCACGCGTATCAATCCCTTGAACTGTCCATTTTAATAAACTCCAAGGGCCTAATAATGACAACATTGGATAGGTTGTATCTGCTAGGTTACCAATATCTTGTCGTGGTGTTGCCGGGCCATAGACAGGAAGCATAATATAAGGGCCGGTTCCTACACCATAGCGACCTAATGTATCGCCGAATCGGGAATTTTCTTCTTTTTTAAGTGGTGCGCTGTAGCTTGCAACATCAATTACGCCACCTAAACCAAAAATACTATTTAACCAAAAACGGTTGAAATGAACCATTGCCAATTTAAATTCACCTTGCACTAAACGGTTAGCAAAGCTTGCTGGTTCATCAAGATTATTGGCAAAGTTAACAATTCCCGTGCGTATTGGGGAAGGGACATATTCTTTCCAGCCTTGAGCAAGAGGTTTTAATACGTAAGGATCCGCAACATGGTAGTTAAAATCCCACATTTTACGGTTAAAACCCTCTAAGGCATCTTTACGTTCTCCGGTTTCCGGATCAATGGTTGATGAACAACCCGTGAGTGTTGCGGAGCCTAATAAGAACGCAATGAATAATTTTTTTGTCTGCATAATTTGTACTCAGGCGAATGAAAAAGTGGGCACATTGTAAACAACTTA
>NZ_CALIWN010000061.1:0-16999 GCF_938046485.1 uncultured Aggregatibacter sp.
GCTGTGCTGTGCTGTGCTGTGCTGTGCTGTGCTGTGCTGTGCTGTGCTGTGCTGTCATCATGATGATCCTTTGAAAATAAATGTCAAACGGATTTTACTCGAATTAGCAAAGCTTATAAATAAAGAAAATCCTTGCGGTTAAAACAACGCACAAGGATTGTGACAAAATTGAGTTAATCGGTTTTGTGTAACAGTGATATAACACCGAAACATTTTTTAAACCCACCGCACTTTAGGCGCAAATCATATCGCCACGTTAATTCACCCAATACGCCGCCACACCAATTACTGACGCAAAAATAAGCAACCAAATCAACTGCAATCGCGCACTTTTGCGGTTCACTTCTTGATTGTGCAAACGGCGTTTTTCCAACATAGCTTTATAGCGTTCCAAATCTTCCGCTTGAAAAGAAAAGCCACAATTCGGGCAATGTGTTGCACTTTCACTGATTTTTTTACGACATTCGGGGCATCGTTGTAACATAATTCACCTTTAATATATCTGTTTTTTTGTAATGTAACGATAATGGTAAAAAACACAAGAGGGATGAATGACCTCTTTTCGATACGGTATGAACAAATTACGCCAACATCAATCTTATTATTACTGTTTTTTTATACAGACTTTTATTGGAAATCCCCCCTGTTTGAGCTAAACTAGCGACAATTTTTTTTTAATATATTGTCGTTTTATGCAAACTCCATTTTTTCACATCGAAATTCCAACCCAAGCACAAGATCATAAAATTTTAGCCAATATTCTGCCCGGTGCGGATAGCCTTGCCGTGAGTGAAATTGCGGCGCAGTTTAACGGGCTAACCGTGGTGGTGACGAACGACACCCGAAGTGCGGTGCGTTTAGAAAAAGAATTGGCGCAACTGAGCCCACTTAATGTCACCTTTTTTCCCGATTGGGAAACCTTGCCTTACGACAGTTTTTCGCCTCATCAAGATATTATTTCTGCCCGCTTGAGTGCCTTATTTCACTTACAACAACGCAAGCAAGGCATTTTCATTTTGCCGATTGCCACCTTAATGCAACGCGTTTGCCCGCCGTCTTATTTACAACATCGGGTGTTACTGATTAACAAAGGCGACCGTTTTGTCATTGAAACGCTTCGTTTGCAATTGGAAAAATCAGGTTATCGCGCGGTGGAGCAAGTGTTGGAACATGGAGAATATGCGGTGCGCGGCGCCTTGTTGGATCTTTTCCCAATGGGAAGTGCGGTGCCTTTTCGCTTAGATTTTTTTGATGATGAAATTGATTCCATTCGCACTTTTGATGTGGATACTCAACGTACGTTGCAGGAAATCGATCAAATCAATTTATTGCCGGCGCACGAATTTCCAACGGATAACCAAGGCATTGAATTTTTCCGCAGCCAATTCCGCGCGGCGTTTGGTGAGATTCGACGGGATCCGGAACATATTTATCAACAAATCAGCAAAGGCACCTTAGCGGCAGGGATTGAATATTGGCAGCCCTTGTTCTTTGAAGAAATGGCGACTTTATTTGATTATTTCCCGGCGAATACGCTGTTTATTACCGGCGAGCAAAATCAAACGCAGGGTGAGCGTTTTTATGCGGATGCGGAACAACGTTTTGAGAGTCGCCGTGTCGATCCGATGCGTCCGTTATTGTCGCCCGATAAACTTTGGTTGCGCATTGATGAAGTGAATCGTCAGTTAAAAAATTACCCAGCCATTGCATTAAAAGCGGAAAAAGTGCGGTCGTCCGCACGGCAGAAAAATTTGGCCATTACGCCCTTACCGCCACTGACCATTCAATCGCAACAAAAAGAACCGTTACATCAGTTACGCCAATTTATTGCGCATTTTAAAGGCAATATTTTATTTATCGTGGAAACGGAAGGACGCCGTGAAACCTTGTTAAGCCTGCTTGCACCGCTAAAACTGAAACCAAAACAAATCTCTTCTTTGGCGCAAGCGACAGAAGAAAAATTGGCTTTAATGGTGAGCCCATTGGAACATGGTTTTATTATTGAGCAGGATGTGCCGCTTGCCATTATTTGTGAATCGGAATTGCTTGGCGAACGCGTGCAACAACGGCAGCGGGATAAATCCCGCACGGTGAACCCTGATACCTTGATTCGCAACCTTGCCGAATTGCAAATCGGTCAGCCGGTCGTGCATTTGGATCATGGCGTAGGGCGCTACGGCGGTTTAGTGAGTTTAGAAAACGGCGGCATTAAAGCGGAATACTTGTTGCTCAATTATGCCAACGACTCAAAATTGTATGTGCCGGTGGCATCGTTACATTTAATCAGCCGTTATGTGGGCGGTTCCGATGAGACCGCGCCGTTGCACAAGTTAGGCTCCGAAGCCTGGGGCAAAGCGCGCAGTAAAGCGGCGGAGAAAATTCGTGATGTGGCAGCGGAGTTATTGGATGTATATGCGCAACGTGAAGCGCAAAAAGGCTTTGCGTTCCGATATGATCGTGAGGAATTCCAACAATTCACTGCTACGTTCCCGTTTGAAGAAACCCATGATCAACTTATGGCAATTAATGCCGTGATTTCCGACATGACTCAACCGAAAGCCATGGATCGTTTGGTGTGTGGTGACGTGGGTTTTGGTAAAACGGAAGTGGCGATGCGTGCCGCCTTTTTAGCGGTGATGAACCACAAACAGGTTGCCGTGTTGGTGCCGACCACGTTGTTGGCGCAACAACATTTCGATAATTTCAAAGACCGCTTTGCTAACTTGCCGGTGAACGTGGAAATGTTGTCTCGCTTTAAAACGGCGAAAGAGCAGAAACAGGTGATTCAGGATTTAGCCGAAGGCAAAGTGGATATTCTGATTGGCACCCATAAAATCATTCAAGGCGACGTGCAATTCCATGATCTGGGTTTGTTGATTATTGACGAAGAACACCGTTTTGGCGTGCGCCAAAAAGAAAAAATGAAACAGCTGCGTGCAAACATTGATATTCTTACCCTGACGGCAACGCCGATTCCGCGTACGTTAAACATGGCGATGAATGGTATTCGCGATCTTTCCATTATTTCTACGCCACCGGCACGCCGTTTAACCATTAAAACGTTTGTGCGTCAAACGGATGAATTGGTGATTCGTGAAGCGATTTTGCGTGAAATTTTGCGTGGCGGGCAGGTGTATTATTTGCATAACGATGTGGCGAGCATTGAAAATACGGCAGAAAAACTGACCGCACTTGTGCCGGAAGCGCGCGTGATTGTGGGGCATGGACAAATGCGCGAACGTGAGCTGGAACGCGTGATGTCGGATTTTTATCATCAACGTTATAACGTGCTGGTGTGTTCTACGATTATTGAAACCGGTATCGATGTGCCGACGGCTAATACGATTATTATCGAGCGTGCCGACAATTTCGGTTTGGCACAGTTGCACCAGTTACGCGGACGGGTTGGGCGTTCTCACCATCAAGCCTATGCGTATTTGCTCACACCGCCACCGAAACTGATGACGAAGGATGCGCAAAAACGCTTGGAGGCCTTGGAAAGCCTAGACAACCTCGGTGCCGGCTTTATTTTGGCCACGCACGATTTGGAAATTCGCGGCGCCGGGGAATTGCTGGGCAACGAGCAGAGCGGACAAATTGAAAGCATCGGTTTTTCGCTTTATATGGAATTGTTGGAGCGTGCGGTGAAAGCCTTAAAAGAAGGTCGCGAGCCGTCATTGGACGAGCTGACGCAACAACAAACAGAAATTGATTTACGGATGCCGTCGCTATTGCCAGAAGATTATTTAGGCGATGTGAATATGCGTTTATCTTTCTATAAACGTATTGCCGGCGCGGAAAATACCGAAGCATTGGATGAATTAAAAGTGGAGCTTATCGACCGTTTCGGCACCTTGCCACAAGCCACACGGAATCTGTTGCAAATTGCCCAATTACGGTTGGATTTGAAGCCGCTCAATGTCATTCGCTTGGATGCCAATGCGCAAGGCGGATTCATCGAATTTGCGCCGAACGCCGAGTTAGACCCGATGATCTTTTTACAGTTAATCCAACGCAATCCGGCGGTTTATCGTTTTGACGGCCCACATAAATTCCGCTTTACCAAAGATTTAACGGACTATAAAGTGCGGTTAGAATTTGTGGAGAATTTGGTTAAGGAAATTGTTACAAGATAAAAAATAAAGTCGCGTCTGCGACTTTATTTTTAGCGTTTTGCTTGTTGAGAATGACCATCACCAAGCAAGATGGCGTATTTCGCCGTTGAGGAACCGGCCTCTAATGCGATTTTCAACGCCATGGTTAACGGCACGGAAAGCAACATTCCTACGGTGCCTAGTAACCATCCCCAAAATAGTAAAGATAAAAACACCACCAAAGTGGAAAGCCCCAGTTTTTTCCCCATTAAACGAGGCTCCAACACACTGCCGATAACAACGTTGATGATGACAATTGCGACCAATACGCCCAAACCGATAATAAAACCATTCAACAGCAAGGCTTGTACAATGATCGGGATTGCCGCGATGATAGAACCGATATTGGGAATGTAGTTGAGCAGAAAACTGAGCGTTGCCCATAAGATCGCATACTGCACGCCGGTGACTTCTAATAATGCCCAAACACAAATGGCGGTCAGCACGCTCATCATGGTTTTGACGGCGAGATAGCTCATGATGCCGTTTAAAATGCGATCTAAATAATGCTCTTGCTGCCCGATATCATTTGGATTATCGCTGAATGCGACAGCAAATTTATGCTTCGCCTGAGGCGCTTCCAACAGCATGAAAATCACCACAAGCAACAAAACAAAAATATTGGTCACGACACCGGAAAAGCTTAAAAAGACACGTTGGACAAATTTCATGATGGCACTCGGATCGAAATTCTCCATAATGCTATTTTCCGAAATATCTAACGGGATTTTCCATTTTTGTGCGAGTGTCAAAACATCATTAACGCGTTCTGCCAATAATTGTCGATATTGCGGAATAGATTGGCTAAATTCTTGGATCGTGCTGTTAATAAGCCCGAAAAGAAAGAAAAAGATCACGAAAATCAACAATAATAACGTGGTAATCGCCAGCCAATAAGGCACTTTTCTTTTGGTCAAAAATGCTAGCAAAGGCGAGCAGATAATCGCAATAAACAATGCCAATAAAAACGGCACCACAATTTCTGAAGCCGCTTTAATGCCAGCTAAAACAATGACAATCGAAGCGCAGGCCACCAGCGCTTTAACAAGAGAAGAGTGATGTTCCATCAATTAAATCGCATCCTCATTTTCTTCGCCTGTACGAATACGGACAACCCGCTCGACTTCATAAACAAAAATTTTGCCGTCGCCGATTTTGCCTGTTTGTGCTGTCTCTATAATGGCATTTAAACAGGACTCTGATAATTCATCAGGCACTACAATTTCCATTTTGACTTTCGGCAGGAAATCCACCATGTATTCTGCGCCACGATAAAGTTCCGTATGTCCTTTCTGACGGCCAAAACCACGCACTTCGGTTACCGTCATTCCGGTAATGCCAAGATCGGACAAGGCTTCTCGCACGTCATCTAATTTAAAGGGTTTAATAATCGCTTCAATTTTTTTCATTCTTTTTCCTTAGTTTTCTCTTTCAGTATTGAAACAGGCTTTGGCTTCTGCCATTAATTTTTCAATATCCGCAATTTCTTTCGGTGCAGCAGTCGTCAGATTTTTGTTGCCGTAATCGGTAATCAACAAATTGTCTTCAATCCGAATGCCAATGCCTTTATATTGCTCCGGAATATCGGCGTCTTTAGATAAATACAATCCCGGTTCTACGGTGAGTACCATGCCGGGCTCCAAAGTGCGGTCGCGATTTTCACCATATTCGCCTACGTCATGTACATCCAAACCGAGCCAATGCCCTAGACCGTGCATATAAAATTCACGATAGGCTTTTTGTTCGATTAATTCATCTACGTTGCCTTTCAGAATGCCTAAACGGACCAAACCTTCGGTTTTAATACGAATGACTTCTTCGTTCGCTTTCGCAATGGAACTGCCCGGTACCAACAATTCAATGGCACGTTTTTGCGCTTGTAGCACAATGTTATGGATCGCTTTTTGCGCTTCAGTAAATTGACCATTTACCGGGAAAGTGCGGGTAATATCCCCTGCATACATGGCAAATTCGCAGCCCGCATCAATCAGCACCAAATCGCCGTCGCGCAACGGCATATCGTTTTCCGAATAATGCAAAATGCAGGCATTTTCACCACCGGCAATAATGCTGTTATAGGAAGGATAACGCGCACCAAAGCGATTAAATTCATGCAAAATATCGCTTTCTACCTCATATTCCAAACGATTAGGGCGAGTTTGCTGCATGGCTTTAATGTGTGCAAGCGCGCTGATTTGCCCCGCTTGTTGCATGAGTGCTATTTCATTTTCCGATTTGAACAGGCGCATCTCGCCAAGCATCGGCTTCCAATTAAAAACACTCAAAAATTCCACCGCACTTTGTTCCAGCAAGGCGTCGCCCCAAGGCTGTTGCTTCGGTGCGTAATAAAGTGCGGTCTGTTTTTGCGCTAAATTTTTAAACTGCGGTACAAACTCCTCGATGGCATAAGCGGTATCCACCAACAAGGTTTGCGGTGCATTGTCTACGCCAAGACGGCGTCCGTTCCAAATTTCCCGTAATTTATCGGACGGGCGTACAAAAATGATCGCCTGTTGTTCACCTTGCTGTTTACGCAATAACAATGCCGAATTCGGCTCATTAAAACCGGTTAAATACCAGAAATAACTGTCCTGACGGAAAGGATAATCACAGCCGTCATTGCGACGACGTTCAATGTCGGAAAATACCAAAAATAAGGAATCTTCCTGCATTTGTTCAAAAACCTTAGCGCGGCGTTGGGCAAATTCTTCCATCGGTAACGCTGCCATGTATGCGAGATCCATCATTTATCCTTAGTGTAACGTTGGCTGTTTGTCTTCTTGTTTGGTGAAATGGGTAAAAAACAAGGTGGCGATGGTACGCACATATTCCACGATCTCTTCCACCGCTTGCGCCAGTTCCTCGGGATCATCGTCTTCTTCGTAACCTAACTGGCAAATATCATGTAAATCGTCCAGCGCTTCGCCGATGTCGCCTTTTTCTTTATCCAAATGCGGTTGTGCCAAGCCCAAACCGAGCAAAAAGTGGTTCGACCATTCTGCCAAACCGTCGGCATATTCAAAAATATTTTCCGTATCGGGCAAACAAAGCGCAAAGTCAAAGGCTTCATTATCGGCTAATTGGTGACGAATTTGTTGATAAATGTCGGTAATTTGCGTTAAAAGTGCGGTAGGGTAGGCGTGATTATCATTGGTAAATTGATAAAGTAATGGCTGCCAGCTTTGATCTTGAACGCCGCCGCAAATTAAGCCACTCAAAAAACCGTGTAATTCGGCGGCAGAAAGGGGAATAGAGGCGTGTTGGAGCTGTTGATTTAGGTGTTGATAAGAAATTGTGGTCATTGAAATTATCCTTGTTGAAATTGCGCTTAGTCTATCATTCTTCACCTTAGGTAACCAGTTTAGAAATTGGCAAGTTTTTTCGCCTGTGGCATAATGCGCACAGTTTTCATTAGCGAATTTGGGGCAAAAAATGTCATCTAAAAGTATTGAATTATCCGTATTGGGGCAGCTGTTACGCTTAAATTGTCCGGAAGAACAACATGACGCATTGCGCCATGCCGCCCGTGAATTAGATCAACGCGTGTCAGAAATGAAAGAACGCACCGGCATTTTGCAAGTGGAAAAAGTCCTTTCCATCGTTGCATTAAATTTAAGTTTCGAGCTGATGCAAGAGCAGCAGAAAACCCACTTAATTGAAGATGTCTTGAAAAATAAAATCTTACGACCGCTCGATCATTCACTGGATAATCTTTCTACGCAAAAATTCAATATGAACTAATTTTCTGTCTTGGTCACAATGTAAAATAGTGTAAGGATATGAATTATTGCTAGTCATAAAATGCAATTTCGAGTAGTATTACATCAAAGAATTTCCTGAGGTGTTCGCCAGTGGGTTATGTCCCTGAGCCGATACTTTTAATCTTATGAATTGGTTTCCTGTCATTGGTGTGCAGGCTTAGCTTGACTAAGAAGCCTAAAAATGATTTCAACTAATTCCCTTGAACCGTAGGGTTCAAGGACTGATCACCTACAACGGCACCTCGGGTTCCTTTCTGATACGACATTTATGCAAACACGCCTTTCAACCATTCAGCAACAACATCAACAATTTCGTCAGCAACTACGCCAACATATTCGAAAAGCGCGTCGGAATTTGACCGAACTTCAGCAACAACAAGCCGCCCAACGCATTACTCAACAAGCGCTTTCGTTCATTGAACAACAGCAAGCACAGCACATTGCCTTATATCTTGCCGTAGATGGCGAAATTGCGACACAACCGCTTATTGAACAGTTATGGCAACAGGGCAAAAACGTGTATTTGCCGGTGCTCCATCCCTTTTGTCAAGGACATTTACTCTTTTTGCGTTATTTGCCTGACACGCCTATGAAAGCCAATAAATTTGGGATTTTTGAACCGCACTTAAACGTACAAAATGTGATTCCGCTTGAGCAGTTAGACGTGATTTTTACGCCGTTAGTCGCGTTTGATAAGCAGGGCAATCGCCTTGGCATGGGCGGGGGATTTTACGATCGCACGTTGCAACATTGGCAACAGAAACATTTCATTCCGATTGGTTTAGCGCACCAATGTCAGCAAGTGGATACCTTGCCCGTTGAAAGCTGGGATATGCCGTTGGAACGAATCTTTGTGGGATAAAAAAACCTCCGATAACTCGGAGGTTTTTTGTTTATTTTTGAGGTGCTTTCAATTCCGGTGCTTTTGGCTTTTCCGGTTCAGCAAATTTCTTACCTTCATTCGCCGCAATGATTTTTGCTGTTTGATCCGCTAATTGTTTTAAATTCATTCTTTCATAAGATTCTTTCATTAATGGCAGTGCCTCTAACGTGGCTTGAGTGTCCGGATACAACTTCAACATAGACACGACACGGTTGGCCGTTGCTACATAGGCATCACGTTTAAAATAAAATTTCGCGATCGCTAACTCATGACGTGCAAGGCTCGCTTTAATATACGCCATACGCGCTAAGGCATCCGGCGCATAAGGGCTATTCGGGAAATGTTGCACCAAATTTTGGAAGTTAGAAAACGCCGTTTTAATCGAGGTATTCTCACGTGTTGCGCGATCGACGCCGAAGAAATCTTGGAAGAAGTTATCCCCCAAAGCGGAATTGGCTAACCCTGCCATATATAAGGCGTAATCTAAATGATCGCTATGCGGAAAACGTTGAATAAAGCGGTCAACAGTGACTAACATTTCGGTGTAATCCTGTGATTTATAGTAGGCATAAATCAAATTCAGTTGCACCTGTTCACTATATGAACTGCCCGGAAAACGATTATCCACCGCCGTTAAATAACGGATTGCCTGACTATAATCCCCTTTTTGCAAATAGGTTTGCCCGGTACTGTATAATTCTTGCTCCGGTGCTTGCTCGACATCTTGCTTAGAACCGGAACACGCAGTTACCGTCAATGCAACAAAAGCCAACAATGCAAGGGATTTAAGTTTACGCATTAAATAGAATCCTTATTTTTACGAAAAATGAGAAATGAGTTACAATTGCCCGATATTGTATAGAACATTGCTAAATAAGCAAACTTGATTAACGGATTTTTTATTTATGGCACAAATTACTCTTTCGGCAACCGTGCAACCGCAACAAATGGGGCAGCGCTTAGACCAAACCTTGGCGGAATTGTTCCCCGACTATTCCCGCTCCCGCTTAAAAACATGGATTGAGGAGAATTTGGTGCTGGTCAACGGTGTCGTGCAAAATGTGCCGCGCACCAAGGTTTACGGTGACGAACAGATTGAGATTACCGTGGAAATTGAAGATGAAACCCGTTTTGAGCCGGAAAACATTCCGTTAAATATCGTTTATGAAGACGAGGACATTCTTGTTATCAACAAACCCAAAGATCTTGTGGTTCACCCCGGTGCAGGCAATCCTAAAGGCACCGTTCTCAATGCGCTACTTTACCATTACCCACAAATTGCCGAAGTGCCGCGTGCGGGCATTGTACATCGTTTAGATAAAGACACCACGGGCTTGATGGTCGTCGCCAAAACCATTCCCGCGCAAACCCAGTTGGTGCGTGATTTGCAAAAACGCAAAATCACCCGCGAATATGAAGCGGTTGCTTGTGGCATCATGACCAAAGGCGGCACCGTAGATGAACCCATGGCGCGCCACCCAGCCAAACGTACTCATATGGCCGTGCATCCGATGGGTAAACCTGCGGTCACTCACTATCGTATTATGGAACGTTTCCGCGATTACACGCGCTTGCGTTTGCGTTTAGAAACCGGCAGAACTCACCAAATCCGTGTGCACATGGCACATATTGCCCACCCATTATTAGGCGATCAAACCTATGGTGGTCGTCCACGTCCCCCAAAAAATGCCAGTGAAGAATTGATGGAAGTATTGCGTAATTTCAAACGTCAAGCCTTACATGCCGTGATGTTACGTTTACAACACCCAATTAATGGTGAAATGATGGAATGGTACGCACCGTTGCCGGAGGATTTTGTGGAATTAGTGACCGCTTTAAAAGCGGATTATGTTCTCCACAAAGACGAATTGGATTATTAATATGCAAGCCATTAAACCGAACTGGAAAGCCCCTCAAAACGTGAAAGCGTTTACCACGCTTCGCCATGGCGGTGTGAGCCTTGCGCCTTATGACAGTTTTAATTTGGGTGATCATGTAGGGGACGATAAAAACGCTGTGAAAATCAACCGCACTTTATTGGTAGAAAAATTCCATTTACCACAAATGCCGTTGTTCTTAAACCAAACTCATAGCACGCGCGTATTAACCCTGCCTTATGACGGGGAAGATTTCAATGCCGATGCGGTTTATACCAGCCAACCGAATCAAGTGTGTTTAGTGATGACTGCCGATTGTTTGCCCGTGTTATTTACCAATAAACAGGGCACGGAAGTGGCCGCTGCCCATGCCGGTTGGCGCGGATTATGCGATGGTGTATTAGAACAAACTGTCGCCAAATTTCACTGTCCGTATGAAGACATCTTAGCGTGGTTCGGACCGGCTATCGGCCCAACGGCTTTCCAAGTGGGACAAGAGGTTATCGATCAATTTGTAGCCCAAGATCCCCAAGCCACATCCGCCTTTATCGCAGATCCGAAAGCGAAAGACAAATTCCTCGGCAACCTTTACCAAATCGCTACGCAACGTCTCAACGCTCTCGGTATTACCCAAATCAGCGGTGGCGAATACTGCACTTATCTTGAAGCAGACAAATTCTTTTCTTATCGCCGAGAGAATGTCACAGGAAGAATGGCATCGGTAGTATGGATTAACGGATAATTTGATTTCTCATCCGTGTCATGAAAAAATGCGGTTAAAAAATAACCGCATTTTTTTACTGCATTTTTATTGTTGATTACATTCCAATCACCACGCAGCTAATCACGCTTTGTGCTTTTTCCTGCATTTTAACGGCCGCATTTCGATCACCAACGGGGCCGACAACAACACGATTCCAATCCGCACTTTCATTCACTCTGGCATTTAATCCGAGTGCGTTTAATTTAACCTGCAGCGCATCAGCCTGCGCTTTATTTTTAAATGCGCCACATTGTAACCCGTAGCGGCGCTCACTCGTACTGGCCGCTTGTGGTGATGCCGGTTTTGCCGTTTGTTGTTGTGGCTGAGGTTGTGACGGCGATTGCGGTTGTGGCACCGGCTCAGGTTTTTTCGGTGGCTCGGTTTTCACGACTGGTTCCGCTTTTTTCTCTTCTTTTGGCGGCGTTACTTTTTTTGCCTCTTTCGCTTCTACCACTTGCGGTTTGGCTTGCGGTTGCACTGGGGGCTGTGTCGTTTGTGCCGGGGCTTGAACCGGTGCTTGCGCCGTTTGTGGTGCGGTTGTGGCTTGAGCCTCAGCTGCTTTGCTGCGCGCCAGTTCCGCTTGTTTTTGTTCTTCTTCCATCGCTGCTAAAATCTTACGTTGTTCTTCCGTTAAACGCATATTTTTATCCAACGATTTCGGATTATTATCAATTGGCACGGTGCGGGTTTCTAGCGCTTGAATATAGCTCCACACTTCTTCCGGACGATTCGGCAAGACACTTTTCGGTTGTGTTTTTTCCACTGTACTGGCAGACTCCGCCACAGGCTCCGGCGCTTTTTCTTTTAATAAATAAAGCCCAAGTCCAAAAGCAATGACCACCATGGCGGCAATCATTAATAGCAAGGATTTGTTATTTTTATTTTGTTTCTTCTTTTTCTTCATGCTGCTGCGCGCAGCGTAATCACGTTGAGCCACAATAAAACCTGTTCAATTTAAAAAGATAATCATTAAAGGGATGAAATAAAAATTCGCGTAATTCTACTGAAAAATTGCCTTATTGACTACCACAAAGCGGAAACTAGCTTAAATCCAATGGATCCACATCTAAAATCCACCGCACTTTTGTTGCTTGATCGGCTTGATCTCGTTCAAACGCTGTCAAGACCTGATGTAGGGTTGCACGAGAAGGATGTTGCAACAATAACTGCCAACGATATTGTCCTGCTTTTTTGCTGAATGGCGCCGACATCGGTCCAAGGATTTGTAATTCCGGTGCAATATCTCGTTTCACCTGCTGTAAATATGCTGCAAACTGCGTCAATAAATGCTCTGCGTCTTCACTATGGCGACTTTGCGCTTTGAACAAGGCTTGCGAACTGAAAGGCGGCAGCCCCATCGCTTTACGCAACGCGAGGGCATTGTGGGCAAATTGGTTGTAGCCTTGTTGCAACAGGCTTTGTAACAAAGGATGTTCCGGATAATGGGTTTGTAAAAGCACTTCGCCTTGTTGCGCACCTCGCCCGGCACGGCCTGCCACCTGCATATAAAGTTGGGCCAGCCGTTCTTCTGCACGGAAATCCAATGAAAATAACGCACTATCCACGTTGACTAACGCGACTAAAGTGACATTCGGGAAATGGTGCCCTTTTGCCAACATTTGGGTGCCGATAAGAATTTGGCTTTTGCCCTGTTGAATATCCGCTAAATAACCTTCCAGTTTGCCTTTGCGCGCCGTCGTGTCACGGTCAATTCGAGCAATGCCGTAATTTGGGAAAATTGCTTTTAAGGTATCTTCTAGCTGTTCCGTGCCTAAGCCCGTGGTGATTAATTGGGTGGAACCGCAATTGCCGCATTGGCGCGAAATCGGCTTTTGTGCACTGCAATGATGACAACGCAACACATTGTGTTGTTGGTGATAGGTGTAAGGTTTATCACAATGGCGACATTCCGCCATCCAGCCACATTCATGGCACAGCAACACCGGTGCAAAACCGCGTCGATTCAGAAACAACAACACCTGATTGCCTTTTTCTAAATGCGCCTGCATGCGTTTTATCAGGATTTCCGATAAACCGTTGCGCATTGACTGATGTTTTAAATCAATGACGTGTTGTTGAAGTGCGGTGGACTGATTGGCTTTTTCTGATAGACATAAACGCTGATATTTCCCCTGTTGCACATTATTCAGACTTTCCAAACAAGGGGTTGCCGACCCCATTAAAACGGGAATATTCAGTTGTTTGGCATACACCACCGCCAAATCGCGAGCATGATAACGCCAACCGTCTTGTTGCTTAAAAGACGTATCATGTTCTTCATCGATAATAATCGCGCCTAAATGAGCAAATTGCGTAAACAACGCCGATCGTGTGCCAATAATGACCGCACTTTGTCCGCTACGCGCACGTTGCCACACCTGCAAGCGTTGCGTATCATTTAAATTGGAATGCAACACGTCAATCACCACGTTAAAACGGGCTTGGAAACGACTTACTGTTTGGGGCGTCAGCCCAATTTCCGGCACCAAGACCAATACTTGTTTGCCTTGATTTAAAATTTCTTCAATAAATTGCAAATAAATTTCCGTTTTGCCGGAACCTGTCACGCCGTCCAACAACCACGCGACAAACCCTTGGGTAAATTTCAATTGGCTGAATACCAACGCTTGTTGCTTGTTGAGCGTTAATCGATCGGCTTTCTTCACAATTGGTTCACCGGCTAATTGCTGTTGCCAGGTTTGAATTTCCGGATCTTGAGCGATTTCAGTAATGTATTCTTTGGCTTTCAACGCCGACCAAATGCCGCTACCAAAGGGATTGTTGCCTTTTTCCATCCCCTCCTTTGCCGCCTGCAATGCTTCAAGCTGTTTTTTCGAGCGTTTTAGCAAACCTTGCGCCAACGCTTGTTCGCCAAGTGCGGTCGGTGTCCAAAAAACTTTTTGTTTTTCCACCGCACTTTCCCCTTGGCGCAGCTTCACCGGCAAGGCTTGCGATAACACTTCGCCCAACGGGGCGTGATAATAATTTGCCGCCCAATTTAAGAACTGCCAACTTTCCGGAGAAAACAGTGAAGTATCATCCAGACAGGCTAGCACCGGTTTCAATTGTTCTTCAGGCACATCCGTCTGATCCACCACGTCAACTACAACGCCAACCCGTTTCTGCATCCCAAAGGGCACAAGCACCCGCGCCCCCGCGACGACCTTCATTGAAGCAGGGAGAATATAGTCAAAATAGCGATGTAACGGCACCGGAAGTGCAATTCGGGCAAATGGCATGGATGGAAATTAAGTGAACTAAAATGGGCTCGGAATATAGCATTTTGGGGGATTGTTGTCTATTTAGGGGCGGATGGGTTGAATGTCATTTTCTTTTTCTGTAAAATTCGTAACCTTACACACAAGCGTGCCATTTTAAATGGCGTAATATTAATCTCATGCGGTGTCAGGGATTGCTTTTGCAGTTGGCTTGATAGCGGCATGGCTTCAAATTTGAGGTTTTCTATGAAACAAGGTATTCATCCTGAATATAAAGAAGTTACGGCAACCTGTTCTTGCGGTAACGTAGTCAAAACTCGTTCTACCTTAGGCAAAGACATCAACCTTGATGTGTGCGGTAAATGCCACCCATTCTACACAGGTAAACAACGTGTTGTTGATACTGGTGGTCGTGTTGAACGCTTTAACAGCCGTTTCAAAATCCCAAGTTCAAAATAATCTCATTTTGCAAGCCCTGCCTATGGTAGGGCTTTTTTACAGGTAATCGTTAATTTTCAATTACTTTTCAAACATCGTTAATGGCATTTAACGTTTGATATTTTAGGTAGTTACACCATGTCCTATCTTCTTTTAGTCTTGTTTTTTTTGGCTGCCGTTATTTTCATTTTTAATTCTCACTATCGCTGGACGTATTTTTTTGCTATTGCGTTATTTCTCTTTTTTTTCGGGGGAATGACCTTCTTTTCCGGACAGTGGCAAAAAGGCGTGAATTTTGCATCAATACTGTTTGTCGTCTTGATGTTATTCCATCGATTAAAAATTCATTATTACAAACAGCCTTTATTGATTTCAGATTTTCTATTGGTTGCCGATTGGCGTAATTGGGAGACATTATTACATTATAAAGGCGCGATTTTGGCGATTTTCGGTTTGATCGGTTTGTTGATTTATGCCATTTTCGGTTGGGCGGATGCAGATATATTGCCGATGTATTGGCGGATTTGTGCAGGGTTAGTCAGTGTCGCTGCTTTGGGGTTGATGTGGCATTATTCTCGCCATCCTCAAGCGGTGAAAGTTTGGCTGGACTCTTTACCGGATGATGGCAGAGATGTGTTTTTAAATTTGCCGATGTCTTGTCGGGGTGTCTTTTTTAGTGTGCCGAATTTTTCCGGTGACGGTCAACAATTTCATGAAAAAATGACCGCACTTTTTACTAATAAAGCGCATTTTCAAGGGGAAACAAAGCCGGATATCGTGGTGTGTTTGCAAGAGTCCACGCTGAATCCGCACCAATTTGATTTTGACCGGCAGGCGATTCCGCCTCTTTCCATGTTTGAAAAACAAGAAGATACCGTTTTTATGAGCCCGTTGCGTGTGCATACCTTAGGTGGGGCGACGTGGAAATCGGAGTTTGCTTTCTTGGCCGGGGTGCCATCCACCGATTTTGGCGCATTGGCAAACGGTGTGTTCTATTCCGTTGTTCCGCATTTAACCTGCGGATTAGTGAAAAATTTGCATGATCAAGGTTATTTTTGTGTTGCCTTATCGCCTTTCACGAAAGGGAATTACAATGCAAAATCCGCCTATGATCATTTTGGTTTTGATTTAATGTTACAGCCACAGGATTTAGGCTATCCTGCGCCGTTGGGCAAAAACCTGTGGCACATTGGCAGCGATGAGATGTTGAAGTATGCCGAGATGATTTTACAAAAACAACATCCGTTATTACAGCATGTTCAACAACCGATGTTTGTTTATGTATTAACCATGAAGGAACACGGGCCATATCATACGGATACGCCGAATCATTTTAATTTGGTTAAAGACGGCTTAAGTCAGAAAACGATTGCTTGTTTGAATGATTATACGCAACGTATTGTGGCGCTAAATCAAGCGACTGAAGCCTTTCACCACTCTTTAAAACAACGCAATACGCCTTATGTGTTCGCGTATTTTGGGGATCACCAAGTGGCGTTTGATAATTGTTTACCGCCGAAGTTGGGACAATATGCGAATCCGGATTATGTGACGCAAGTGGTGGTTCGAAGTAATGTGCCGTCAAGTTTTACGCAACAGCAAACGTTTGTAGATTTGGCTTTTGTTGGCGGATTATTGCTTGAGATTGCCGGATTGCCTGTTGAAGATGACTTTATGCGTGCGAATATTGCCATGCGGATCTTGAGCGAAGGGAAATTAGAGGATGCGGAAGAACAAAGTCTAGTGAACGATTATCGCCATTATTTATATCAACATCTGAAAATCGCCAGATAAAAAGTGGAAAGTTAAAAAAAACTGTACCTTCGTAGCGTGCAATTTGTTGCACGAATGATTAACCTTAATGCGTAATTCATGATTTCGTGCGTTGCGTGCAACAAGTTGCAC
>NZ_CALIWN010000062.1:0-2053 GCF_938046485.1 uncultured Aggregatibacter sp.
AATCTTTGATCAAGATAACAGTTTTTAGGTAGAAATTCTCATAGAATAGAGACAGTCTTTATTTTTAGTACTTTTAACACAACGAGATGATCTATGACTGACTTAAGTAAAGTGATTAAAGAACTTGAAGCACTTGGTATTCATGATATCAAAGAGGTTGTTTATAACCCAAGTTATGAACAATTATTTGAAGAAGAAACCAAACCGGGCTTAGAGGGGTTTGAAAAAGGTACGTTGACCACAACCGGCGCCGTGGCTGTTGATACCGGCATCTTTACCGGTCGTTCACCGAAAGATAAATATATTGTGTTGGATGACACCACAAAAGACACCGTTTGGTGGACTTCCGATGCAGCGAAAAACGATAATAAACCAATGACCCAAGAAACGTGGGCAAGCTTGAAAGGCATTGTGACTAAACAACTTTCCGGTAAACGCCTATTTGTGGTTGATGGTTTCTGTGGTGCTAGCGAACAAGACCGCATTGCGGTACGTATCGTGACTGAAGTGGCATGGCAAGCCCATTTCGTGAAAAACATGTTTATTCGTCCGACAGAAGCTGAATTAAAAGATTTCAAACCAGGTTTCGTGGTCATGAATGGTTCTAAATGCACCAACCCGAACTGGAAAGAACAAGGTTTGAACTCTGAAAACTTCGTTGCATTTAACTTGACTGAACGAGTTCAATTAATCGGCGGTACTTGGTACGGCGGTGAAATGAAGAAAGGGATGTTCTCCATGATGAACTACTTCCTACCGCTTAAAGGTGTGGGTGCAATGCACTGTTCCGCTAACGTAGGTAAAGATGGCGATGTTGCAGTATTCTTTGGCTTGTCCGGTACGGGTAAAACAACCCTTTCTACCGACCCGAAACGTGAATTAATCGGTGACGATGAACACGGTTGGGACGATGTGGGTATCTTCAACTTTGAAGGTGGTTGCTACGCGAAAACCATTCACCTCTCTGAAGAAAATGAGCCAGATATTTATCGCGCAATCCGTCGTGATGCGTTATTAGAAAACGTGGTTGTGCGTGCAGATGGTTCTGTTGACTTTGATGACGGTTCTAAAACAGAAAATACCCGTGTGTCTTATCCGATTTATCACATCGATAATATCGTTAAACCGGTTTCCCGTGCAGGCCACGCAACGAAAGTGATTTTCTTAACTGCAGACGCATTCGGCGTATTGCCACCGGTTTCTAAATTAACACCGGAACAAACTAAGTACTACTTCTTATCCGGCTTTACTGCGAAATTAGCGGGTACAGAACGTGGTATCACCGAACCAACCCCAACTTTCTCAGCGTGTTTCGGTGCGGCGTTCTTAACTTTACACCCAACTCAATATGCAGAAGTATTAGTTAAACGTATGCAAGCGGCAGGTGCGGAAGCTTACTTAGTGAACACCGGTTGGAACGGTACAGGTAAACGTATCTCTATTAAAGATACTCGCGGTATTATCGATGCGATCTTAGATGGTTCTATCGAAAAAGCTGAAATGAGCGAACTACCAATCTTCAACTTGGCAATTCCTAACGCTTTACCGGGCGTTGATTCTGCTATCTTAGATCCGCGTGACACTTACGCGGACAAAGCACAATGGGAAGCGAAAGCGAAAGACCTTGCCGGTCGTTTCGTGAAGAACTTCGAAAAATATGCAACAAATGCTGAAGGTAAAGCATTAATTGCTGCAGGTCCTAAAGCGTAATCTTCTGATATGTTGTAAAACGCTGTATTAAAAAATAAATTGAACGGCCATCACATCATGAATGTCATGGCCGTTTTTTTACACTGAATTCAATTAACAGAAACGCCTAGTTATCTTGAAACCAACTGGACGTTAACGTGTCAACATCAAAAACTTGCCCAATTAACGGCGTCAAAGGATTTAACCCCAACTTCTGCGCCATCGGAATGCTTTGTAATACCGGCTCATTCCATGCGTGCAATGCCAAAGGATAAGCGCCCCAGTGAATTGGCATAAATCGTTTTGGATTTAATTTAACGGCCAATTCAACCGTTTGATGAGGAAATAAATGGTTATCCGGCCA
>NZ_CALIWN010000063.1:0-5476 GCF_938046485.1 uncultured Aggregatibacter sp.
AGTGGAAAGAACGTTTGGAACAAATGATGAACCAAACGCAAGAAAAAGATATTTTACGCTTCCTTAAACATACGGTATTACCGGCTATGCGTGAGCTACGCCAAGAATTAATTGGTAAATATGAATTGAGTGTACAAATTAACACGTTATTTGAACAAGATGAGCCTGCAGTGGAATTGGTCATTCAAAAAGAATCGATGCGTGATTTTATGTATGGCGTTAAATCTGTGGGGCGAGAAGTATCCACTCAACTAATCAATGATGATAATTTGCCACATATTCAACATAGTATGACCTATGAACCATACACCTATTTCTTTGATGGTCGAGTGGGTTATGATGTGCAATATATGGATCAAGATGAATTGATTGCTGATATGTTGAAACATTATGAACGCTATTTAAGTTTGCTAGATGACGTTGGCCAAGAATTGATGGCACACGAGCAAACAGAACTGGCTGAATAATAAGAATAAAGTGCGGTTGAAAATCCTCTAAATTTTTAACCGCACTTTTTGTTTTAAAACAGATATGAAGATACGAAATACTTTCAAAGCAAATGTTATTTGGGGCAGTTTAGGTTTTAGTTTAGCGATTATTGCAGCCCTTTTATTTGATACGCAGCAAACGATATCTTATCTTGCTGTGGCGAAAGCATTTATTTTCTCTCAGTTTAGCTGGTTTTATATTTTACTGAGTGCATTTTTTCTATTCTTTTTACTCTTCTTGGCATTAGGGCGGTATGGCGATATTAAGCTGGGGAGCGATGAGGAGGAGCCAGAGTTTAAATTAAGCTCTTGGATTGCATTACTCTTTACCTCTGGAATTGGTATTGGCATTGTTTTCCTTGGCGTTGCTGAACCGCTTTCACATTTTCTTTCACCAATAGGTGAATATGAGAAAGTTCGAACGGCATTATTTTTTAGTATTTTTCATTGGAGTATCAGTGCTTGGGCTATTTATGGATTAATTGCACTTACGATTGCTTACTTTGGATTTCGCTATAAATTACCCTTTTCTTTACGCTCTTGTTTTTATCCCTTACTGAAAGAAAAGATTAATGGAAAAGTAGGGGATATCATTGATATTCTTGGGATTTGTACCACCTTATTTGGTGTAGTCGCAACCTTAGGTTACAGTGCGATTCGGTTGGCTGCCGCATTCCATTCAATGCATTTATTGGATAACTCACCCTATTTGGTTCCCCTTATTTTAGTGAGTGTTTTTATCATTGCTATCTTAATTTCACTGCAGGGTATTGCCAACGGCTTCCGTATTCTTAGTGAGCTAAATCTAGGCGTTACCTTTCTCTTTATGCTATTGGTTTTGCTATTTGGTCCGACAATATATTTAATTTCTGCTTTTACGGAAAATATAGGTACCTACTTAAGCGGTTTAATTAGAGTCGGCTTCAAGGCTTATGCCTATGATGTAGAACATCTAGACTGGTTTATGGATTGGACAGTTTTTTACTGGGCATGGTGGTTTTCGTGGGCGCCCGGTTTTGGGATTTTTATCGCACGGATTTCTCGCGGACGAACTTTGCGGGAGTTTATTTTCGGCGTATTGATGGTACCAAGTTTATTCTTCGTTTTGTGGTTCACGGTATTTGGTAATGGAGCAATTTGGGTGAATGAGCATCTTGCTAAGGGGGCATTAGGTCAAGCTGTAAATAATGTAGGATCACTTCTTTTTGATTTTTTGAGTTATTTACCCTATTCCGGCTTAACTAAAATGTTAGCTTTATTTATTATCACGCTCTTTTTTATCGTCACCATTAACTTTGGTATTTATACGCTTAATAACATCGCGATTGAAGACAAAAGCCAGGTTTCACCTCGTTGGCAATCTATGTTTTGGGGTGGATTATTGTCAGCGGTTACGTTTGTTCTTTATCTTTTTGGTGGCATTGAAATACTCCAATCAACGATGTTGTTTTTCTCTTTACCTTTTGCTCTGTTGATGTCAGTGATAGCATGGAGTTTGTTAAAAGGTTTACGATTTGAACGTCAATATTATTCCACAGAGGTTTCAGATTTGTGGACAGGTGCAAACTGGCGTAGCCGTTTAAGACAGTTAATGATTGAATCGAAGCAAGATGACGCCATTTTCCATTTAAAAACAACTTCACTTTTAGCAATGAGAGAGTTACGCCAGTTACTCATTGGTACCTATGGTTTAAATGTGACCTTACAGCAACATTTTGGTCGTGATAATAATCAACTGGTTCTTTTTATTGAAAATGGACTAGCAGAAGATTTTTTTTACCAAATTACCTTGTTTGAGAAGGCTGTATCTGAAACAGCACAAGTTCATCATGCATTAATGGTTTCAACAAATATGCAATTGGAAGGCTATCCTTTGAATATCACAAAGGAAGAGGATTTGATCGTGGACATCTTGCAATGTTATGAGCGATACATGAAAGAACTGGATTTTGTTATTTCATAATTCCTTTCTCATAAGTTCAGCATGATGGACGAGAGTTAATGTCTGATGAGCAAACAGAACTGGCTGAATAATAAGACTAAAGTGCGGTCAGATTTAAAAACGTTTTTAAATCTGACCGCACTTTGCGTTTTATGAATTATGCCAATTCAGCAAAAGCAATATCTGCTGCCGCTAGCGTGCGGTCGATGTCTTCATCAGAATGCGCAAGAGACATAAAGCCTGCCTCAAATGCAGATGGCGCCAGATAAACGCCTAAATCCAACATTTTGTGGAAAAAGCGTTTAAATTTTTCGGTATCGCACGTCATCACGTCCTGATAACAAGTCACTTCTTTTTTATCAGTAAAGAAAATGCCGAACATACCGCCGACATAATTGACGGTAAACGGCACTTGATGTTTATCGGCAAGCTGTTGCAAGCCTTTTGCTAATTTTTCCGTTTGTTGCGCCAGTTTTTGCTCATTACCGGCTTTTTTCAATTCTGTTAAGCAAGCGATACCGGCTGCCATCGCTATCGGGTTGCCGGATAAGGTGCCTGCTTGGTAAACCGGGCCGGTTGGGGCAATGTGTTTCATAATTTCTTTCTTGCCGCCAAAGGCGCCTACCGGCATACCACCGCCGATTACCTTGCCTAAACAGGTTAAATCCGGTGTGACATTGTAGTAACGTTGTGCACCGCCAAGCGCCACACGGAAACCGGTCATTACTTCATCAATGATGAATACGGCGCCGTATTGATCGCAAAGTTTACGTAACCCTTGCAGAAAATCATTTTTTGGTGGAACACAGTTCATGTTGCCCGCAACCGGTTCGACAATCACGCAAGCGATGTCGTCAGGATATTGCTCGAAGGCTTGTTTGACAGAGTCAATGTCGTTATAGGTACAGGTGAGCGTGTGTTTGGCAAAATCTGCCGGCACGCCCGGTGAGTTAGGTTGCCCCAATGTTAATGCACCGGAACCGGCTTTGACTAATAAGGAATCCGCATGACCATGATAACAACCTTCGAATTTGATGATTTTATCTCGATTTGTATAGCCACGGGCTAAGCGAATGGCTGACATCGTAGCTTCGGTACCGGAGCTCACCATTCTGACCATTTCAATTGAAGGGATAAGCTCACACACTAATTCGGCAAGTTCGATTTCCAACGGTGTCGGTGCGCCGAAACTCAAGCCGTTTTGTGCGGTTTTCATCACGGCATTTAAAATAGTGGGGTGATTGTGTCCTAAAATCATTGGGCCCCAAGACCCTACGTAGTCTATATATTGTTTACCGTCTGTGTCATAAATATAAGCGCCTTGCGCTTTTTCAATAAAGACCGGTGTGCCGCCGACACCGTTAAAAGCACGAACCGGTGAATTAACGCCGCCTGGAATAACATGCTGAGCGCGGGAGAAAAGTGCGGTTGAATTTGCCATCGTTTTTATCCTTATATACAAAAAAGTGCTTTATTGTACTGAAAAAAAGGAAGGTGAGTAAAAATATTTATGTAGCCTTTTGCCTTTGTGATATCCTTTGCGCATTTTATTTTCATGGGAAAACCTATGTTATTGACGTTATTTGTTACATTTCTTGGGGCACTTTTAACTTTACTTGTGATGCGCCCCGTTGCTATTAAAATCGGTTTGGTGGATAAACCTAACTATCGTAAACGCCATCAAGGCGCAATTCCGTTAATTGGCGGCATTTCATTGTTTATGGGGAATCTTTGTTTTTATCTCATGCAGTGGGATCAAACGCGTTTACCTTATCTTTATTTATTCAGTATTTTAGTCTTGCTATTAATGGGCATTATTGATGACCGTTATGACATTAGCCCTTTCTTGCGCGCAGGCGTTCAGGCATTTTTAGCCATTCTCATGATCGATATGGGGAATGTTTACCTCGATCATTTAGGGCAAATTTTAGGGCCATTCCAGCTCACGTTAGGATCTATCGGCTTGATTATTACCGTGTTGGCGACCATCGGCATTATTAATGCTTTTAATATGATCGATGGTATTGACGGTTTACTGGGCGGTTTGTCTTGTGTTTCTTTCGCTGCGATCGGTATTTTGATGTATCGCGATGGTCAAATGGATTTGGCTTATTGGAGTTTTGGCTTAATTATTGCAACGATTCCTTATTTAATGATGAATCTGGGGATTCCGTTGGGACCGAAATTTAAAGTCTTTATGGGTGATGCCGGCAGTACGTTGATCGGTTTTACGATTATTTGGATTCTGTTGTTAAGTACGCAAGGCAAAGGTCATCCGATGAATCCGGTGACCGCACTTTGGGTGATTGCTATTCCGTTGGTGGATATGGTGGCGATTATTTATCGTCGTTTAAGAAAAGGGAAAAGCCCATTCCGTCCGGACCGCTTGCATGTCCATCATTTGATGGTACGTGCAGGTTTAACTTCCCGTCAGGCGTTTTTGTTAATTACCTTTGTCGCTGCATTGTGCGCCTGCTTTGGGATTTTAGGGGAAATTTACTATATTAATGAATGGATCATGTTTATCGCATTCATTATTCTCTTCTTCCTTTATTCTTATTCTATTACGAAAGCTTGGAAGATTACTCGCTGGATACGTCGAATGAAACGTCGTGCGGCTAAACGCGCTAAAACTAAATAGAAGTTAAATTTTTCACTAAAAAGTTAGAGTTAAATAAAAAATAACCAGAAATTTTATAAATTATATTCATTTTGGCTAAAAAAATAGCTGATGATAAATTTTTATAAAAAAAAACTAGACAAGCACTTTTTAAACTTTTAATATACGCCCCGCAACGACGCTTCTAGCGCTCGTAGCTCAGTTGGATAGAGCGTTGGCCTCCGGAGCCAAAGGTCGCAGGTTCAAATCCTGTCGAGCGCGCCAAAGGTCATGCGAGTTCAACTCATTAAATATGGTGGCTATAGCTCAGTTGGTAGAGCCCCGGATTGTGATTCCGGTTGTCGTGGGTTCAAGTCCCATTAGCCACCCCATCGGCGAGTAGCGCAGTTTGGTAGCGCAACTGGTTTGGGACCAGTGGGTCGTAGG
>NZ_CALIWN010000064.1:0-5670 GCF_938046485.1 uncultured Aggregatibacter sp.
ATTTCACCTCGGTGCGGAATGAAGTGCGGTGGTTTTTGAGCGTGTTTTTTCGTGCGTAGCGTGCAACTTGTTGCACGACCGAACCACGCACGGAACGTTATTCAACCCCTTTCGGGTATTCACGATTTCGTGCGTAGCGTGCATCTTGATGCACGAAAGATTTTCCCTTATGAGCGTTTTTTATTCGTGCAACGAGTTGCACGCTACGGGGAAATTCCACCTCGGTGCGGAATAAAGTGCGCTTTTGATGGCGCACGCTTCACAGCGTGTGCCGATAACCGATTGATATAAAAGGCACGCGTTAGGAAACGCGCGCCATCAAAAAGGGTACGCTACGGGGATTAGGTTGAAAATATAAACATTTTTGTTTATAATTGTTTCCACTTAAAAACACGGAGGAACGATGAAACAACGAGAGTTTTTAAGGTGGCTGAAAGCACAAGGTGTAGAAACAAAAGAGGGTACCAACCACATTAAGCTATACCTAAACGGTAAACAATCGGTTCTGCCGCGACATCCCACGAAGGAAATCGCCAAAGGAACGGAGTTCGCCATTAAAAAGCAATTAGGTCTTAATTAAACGAATGCCCTCGAAAGGGGGCATTTTTTAAAGAGGTTGACTATGTTATATCCAGCAAAATTTGAAAAAGAAGAAAGTGGGCTTTATGCCGTGTCTTTTCGTGATATTCCGGAAGCGATTACTTGTGGAGATGATTATGACGATGCCGTGAAGATGGCAAAAGACGCGTTGCTTACTTGTATGGATTTTTATTTTGAAGATCATCGCCGCGTTCCGTTGCCAAGCGCACCGGAGGAGGGCGAGGTGCTTATCGAATTGCCGGCAAGTGTCTTTGCCAAGGTTTTATTGCTCAATGAGATGATCGAACAAAATGTGTCAAACGCTGAATTAGCCCGCCGTATCAATGCAAAACCGCAGGAAGTTCAGCGTATCACAAACCTTGGGCATATCACAAAAATTGACACCATCGCAAAAGCGATTACCGCCCTTGGAAAACAATTTGAGTTACGCATTGTTTAGTGCGCAGCGTGATTCCATCATTGTAGCGTGCATCTTGATGCACGACCGAACCACGCACGGAACGTCATTCGACATCTTTCGGGTGTTCATGATTTCGTGCGTAGCGTGCAACTTGTTGCACGAATGATTCAACCTCGGTGCGCGATTCACTGATTCTCTCGTAGCGTGCATCTTGATGCACGAAAGATTTCCCTTATGAGCGTTTTTTATTCGTGCAACGAGTTGCACGCTACGGGTTTACATTATGCATACATACTACTACAATGACGCATAAAGGGTGAGGGATATGTACACGATTGTTGAATCTCATATTTACACAAAAATGGCTTCTGCGATTTTAACGCAAGATGAGCAAGAAGCGCTTGCCACGTTTATCGCAATGCAACCCGAATCGGGCGATGTGATTCCGCATTCGGGCGGTTGTCGCAAATTACGCTGGCAACGGCAAGGCATGGGTCGGCGCGGTGGAAGTCGGGTGATTTATTTTAATCAACTTAACAACGGCAAAATATGTCTGTTGTTAATTTATGCAAAAGCAAAATCTGAGACGATTCCGGCGCACTTGCTGAAACAATTAAAGGAGGAATTGGAAAAATGACGATAGATTTAGAAAAAATCAATATTGCCGAACACGAATTCACCGGTGAAGAAATCGGCGAGCTGTTGTTAAGTTCCGTACGCCAAATAAAGACCGGGCAATGCCGTGAGCGCGAGATCACCAATGAGGCGATTGCCGCACGCAAAAACACCGGGTTGTCGCAATCCGCCTTTGCGCAACTCATGGGAATTTCCGTCCGCACGTTACAAGGCTGGGAGCAAGGCAGACGCAAACCCACAGGCGCAGCAGCAACATTATTAAAAATCGCCACCCACCACCCCGATGTATTATTGGAGCTTGCCGGTTAGACTCGCACTCCGTAGCGTGCATCTTGATGCACGAATGATTTTACCTCGGTGCGCGATTCACTGACTTTCTCGTAGCGTGCATCTTGATGCACGACCGAATCACACACGGAACGTTATTCACCACCTTTCGGGTATTCACGATTTCGTGCAACAAGTTGCACGCTACGGGAGCGTTTATTATTTCTGTATGCGGCGACTATTGGCATTTTTGCGTGGGGCGTTGTATGCTAAGACAAAATTGAACACCACAGGAGATGATATGTTAAATGAAACCAAACCTCAGACGCCTTTTCAGGAGAAAATCTCATCTCTATTTCAACAGTCCTTAACCGAAGAACAGCGTTTCTTGCAAGGTATTTTGCGCGGCGAAATACAAACATTTTCACACGAAGAAGTTGTCGCCACCTTGCGTGAGACGTTAAAACGATGAAGCAGGATTATATCGTTCGTTGGTCTGAAATGGCGCGTTTTCAGCTGTTGGACAAAGCGGAATATATTCGCGCACAAGCCAATAGCGATGAGATTGCAGATAAATTTCTTGATGAGATTGTGCGTTTAGCAGAAAAACTCAGCTTTATTGCAGATGCGTACGCCGATGGGCGATTTCATGTTTTTCCGCTAAAAAATGGGCATTCCGTTAAATTTTTAGTGGTCGGTTCGTATATTATGATTGCCGCCTTTTTACCTCGTGGCATCGATCATTAATCCATTCCCACCATCGTCTATTCCACATCGTAGCGTGCATCTTGATGCACGAAAGATTTTCCTTATGAGCGTTCTTATTTCGTGCAACAAGTTGCACGCTACGGGAGAGAATGATTTTACCTCGGATCGGAATGAAGTGCGGTGTTTTTTGAGGCGATCCGGCGTTGCGACGTGGATTTCGTTAATTGACAATTTTTTTGTGATACGCCATAATTTTGAAGAACTGGGGGACTGGTCCTCCCCCAGTAAATTATCGGGTTAGTGAGCCGGCAAAGACCAGAGCAACAACACGATAACTAGGATAATGGTCTTCAACATTATATTATCCTCTTCATTGTAAGGTTTAAGCCTTACACTCACTTTCAAGATTACCCCTTGAAAGTGAAATTATTATGGTTCGACACACCGAATTCATCAAGATGTCTTTTAAGAAAGCCCGATAATCAATTATCGGGCTTTTTATTTCGCTTTTGATGGCGCACGCTTCACAGCGTGTGCCGATAACCGAATATAAAAGGCACGCGTTAGGAAACGCGCGCCATCAAAAAGGGTTATTCCATATCGTAGCGTGCATCTTGATGCACGACCGAACCACGCACGGAACATTATTCAACCCTTTCGGGTATTCACGATTTCGTGCAACAAGTTGCACGCTACAGGGTTCACTGGTGTTCACTATTTTAAAAAGGTGTATGTTGATTATAGTGAGTTACGATGAGTTATGTTAAGTTTATTGATAATTTAAAGCCCTAGTTGTAGAATGCCCCCGCTATCTCCATTTATGCTTTGTATATGAATTTTGAACAAATAGTAAATTCTTCAATTAGCGATTTCCAAATGCTAATGGATAGTCTATCATCTTCGTTAGCGGTGGGACCCATAACAGAGTCAGATTTTATACTCCTTTCTAGAGGGTATGGTAGGGTAAATTGGGATTATGTTATTAATAAGTATAATCCTGATGATAGTTTTGATTTTTGTTTTAAATTAAAAGAGATTGATTGTCGTTCCGCTGTTTTATCGGGTGCTTTTATCTCGTCATTTATACTGGAAAAAGAAACTTTAGAGATATACGGTATAGAAAATTTTAGTGACGATGTTCTGAAAGGTAAAATGCTCCTATATTCACTATTTGCTTGCCTTATTTTTATGAAAAAGCTGGATGGCAAGTATATAAAGTTAGTAGATGTGGAAGAAGGTAACAATGCCTTACGCGATTACTATCGCCAGTTTGGGTTTATCGAAGACGGTTGCCAAGATTTGATAATTTCGTTAGATGCTTTAGAAGAACATCTAAGAGAAAAGGAGTAAGTAAAATGAAAGAGAGAAAATATTCCACTCAAGAGGTGTACAAACGTAGTGGTGAAGTTATGGATTTACTTCTCAAAGTCGCACCCAAAATGCTAGCAGATGAGCGTTATCTTTTCAAAGGCGATGAAACGCATGGTCCGAAAAAGGAAAATAGAAAAGTAGCGTAAAGTAATTAATAAAAGATATAAACGGTTAGTTTTAGACTAGCCGTTTTTTTATGCCTAAAATAAATATCCGCTTAAAAAAACAAGCAATCAAACTTCATCTAGTGCGTAGCGTGCATCTTGATGCACGACCAAACCACGCCGGAACGTTATTCAACCTCTTTCGGGAATTCACGATTTCGTGCGTAGCGTGCATCTTGATGCACGACCGAACCACGCACGGAACGTTATTCAACGCTTTCGGGTATTCATGATTTCGTGCAACGAGTTGCACGCTACGGGTTTACATTATGCACACACTCTACTACAATGACGTATAAAGGGTGAGGGATATGTACACGAAGGAGGAATTGGAAAAATGACGATAGATTTAGAAAAAATCAATATTGCCGAACACGAATTCACCGGTGAAGAAATCGGCGAGCTGTTGTTAAGTTCCGTACGCCAAATAAAGACCGGGCAATGCCGTGAGCGCGAGATCACCAATGAGGCGATTGCCGCACGCAAAAACACCGGGTTGTCGCAATCCGCCTTTGCGCAACTCATGGGAATTTCCGTCCGCACGTTACAAGGCTGGGAGCAAGGCAGACGCAAACCCACAGGCGCAGCAGCAACATTATTAAAAATTGCCACCCACCACCCCGATGTATTATTGGAGCTTGCCGGTTAAGCGCGCCTTTCGCACTTTTGATGGCGCACGCTTCATAGCCTGCGCCGATAACTGATTGATATAAAAGGCACGCGTTAGGAAACGCGCGCCATCAAAAAGGGGTATTCCATATCGTAGCGTGCATCTTGATGCACGACTGATTTCCCCTCGGTACGGAATGAAGTGCGGTGGTTTTTGTGCGTGTTTTTTCGTGCAACAAGTTGCACGCTACGGGAGTTGATTTTGTGGGTGCTCAAGATTATAGTAAAACGCAATTTATTGAGGAGAAAATAATGTTGCTGACTGAAAAAGGGTATGACGCATTTTTAGCTGAGAATATTGCGCGAGGCAATGAGGATATTCTGATGGGGCGTTGTTATTCGTTAGAAGAGGCGCGCGCAACATGGCAACAAACTATTCAACAGAAAGCGGCGGAACTCGCGCAGTTGGATGAGCAACATGAGTCGGTTTATGGCTAATGTGATTTTGTCTAAACTCGCCACAGACAATATCAATGAAATCCTCGCCAATGTTTACGAATTCACCGGGTTTATTTCTACTCCGGAAAAACTCCTCGCCGAATTTGAAAAAACTTTCCGTTTGATTGCCTTTATGCCTGATGCCATCGGTCGTTTGCGCGAAGACGGTGAGCGTGAAGCCTTTTGTCGAAATTATCGTATTATTTATCGCGCTATTGAAGAAACCGTGTATATCAAAACGGTAGTTCATAGCCGCCGGCTTTATCCCCAACCCTCATTTTCACCTTAAGTCCGTAGCGTGAATTTTGATGCACAAATGATTTTGCGTGCGTGATTCCATGTAGCGTGCATCTTGATGCACGACCGAACCACGCACGGAACGTTATTCACCACCTTTCGGGTATTCACGATTTCGTG
>NZ_CALIWN010000065.1:0-13650 GCF_938046485.1 uncultured Aggregatibacter sp.
CAAGTTGCACGCTACGATTCACTAAAATAGTGATATGAAAATAAACACGGTGACCAGTTTTAGGAGAGCCTAAAAACCGCACGTTTTAGGTGCGGATTGTTATTGTTTATTTTTATGCGTTTTTCACCGGAATTTCTGCCAATAATTTCGTGATTAACGACCAATAAATTTGCACGGCAGGGATATGGACTTTTTCATCCGGTGAATGGGCGTTTTTAATGGTTGGACCGATGGACACCATATCCATATTCGGATAGATTTTCTTCAACAAGCCACATTCCAAACCGGCATGAATAACTTTAATTGCCGGCTCATAACCTAAAACCTCAGCATAGATTTTATGGGTTAAATCCACAATTTCAGAATGTGCTTGTGGTTCCCAGCCCGGGTAAGTGCCGGAGAACTCCGCTTTTGCGCCGCTTAATGTTGCCAATGATTTTAACATCGCAGCCACATATTCTTTACCGCTTTCAATTAAAGAACGCACTAAAATCGTGGCTTTCACTTGTGCCTCTTCCGTTTTTAGCACGCCGACACTCAATGACGTTTCCACCACATTGTCTAACACATCGCTATTGCGAATCACGCCGTTCGGCAACACATTCAACAAATGAATAAGACGTTGGCTGTCGGCAACAGAGAAAGTTTGCGCTACTTTTTCGGTAGCTTGTAATGTCAATGTGAGGTTCGGTTCAATTAATGCCAATTCGGTTTTTAATAAAACGTTGAAATTTTCCACCGCACTTTTTAACGTGGTGACATCGCCGTCAAAGGCTAATGTCGCAAACGCTTCACGCGGAATCGCATTGCGCACGGAACCGCCGCGAATATCGCTCAAGGCAAAAACAAAGTGCGGTTGATTTTGTGAAAATTCCGCTAAGAATCGCGCCATGACTTTAATGGCGTTGGCGCGTCCGGTATGAATGTCGCAACCGGAATGTCCTCCGCGCAAGCCTTTTAACACCAGCTGATAACTGTGTGTGAAGGCATTATTTTCATATTGAATCGGGAAAAGGATGTTCGCATTTTCACCGCCGGCACAGCCGACATAAATTTCCCCATTTTCTTCGGTGTCGGTATTGATCATGATTTCACTTTGTAACCAATTTGCGCGTAAGCCAAGGGCGCCTTCCATGCCACGTTCTTCAGTCATAGTGAGTAACACTTCCAAATCCGGATGAGCGATATCGTCGCTGTCTAAAATGGCTAAGGTGGATGCCATGCCGATGCCGTTATCGGCACCTAATGTGGTGTTGGTGGCGTGAACCCATTCGCCGTCAATGTAAGGCAAAATCGGGTCGGTGGCGAAATTATGGTGGCTGCCTTCATTGGCTTGCGGCACCATGTCTAAATGGGCTTGTAGGGCAACTTTTTTGCGGTTTTCCATCCCTTTGGTGGCCGGTTTGCGGATTAAAACGTTGCCCGCCTCGTCACGTTCTGCATAAAATCCTTTGCCTTTTGCCCAATTAACAATGAATTCCGCCAGTTCATTTTCTTGATAGGACGGGTGCGGAATGGCACAAATTTGATCGAACCATTTCCACAATGAAGTTGGGTTGAGTTGTTGTATTTCTGACATATTTCCTCCTTAAAAATGAGTGAAAATAATAGCATAAAATGCCATTTCAGGTTATCCTAGCGCCATTTTATTTCTTGGGCTATGCGCCACAAAAATCTTGAAAGGTGACATTTATGAGTGAAAAATACGTTGTGACGTGGGATATGTTTCATATGCACGCACGAAAATTATCCGAACGTTTGCTTCCTGCTTCTCAATGGAAAGGCGTAATTGCCGTAAGTCGTGGCGGTTTATTCCCGGCTGCGGTGCTTGCGCGCGAATTAGGTATTCGTCATGTGGAAACCGTGTGTATCGCCAGCTATAACCATGATAAGCAAGGTGAATTACAGGTATTACACGCTGCACAAACAGACAATGGCGGCGAAGGTTTTATCGTTATTGATGATTTAGTGGATACCGGCAACACCGCTCGCGCCATTCGCGAAATGTATCCGAATGCACGTTTCGTAACGGTTTTTGCGAAACCGGCCGGTGCAGAATTGGTGGATGATTATGTGGTGGATATTCCGCAAAATACATGGATCGAACAACCTTGGGATATGGGAATTTGCTTCGTTCCGCCATTGGCTCGAAAATAATGTAAAAAGCCACCGCACTTTTTATCAATCGCGCTTGATCGTTTGGTCTATTGAATGCGCAGTATAAAGCCCGCCGATTAGCCTTATGCTAAAAAGTGGGTTTTTATTTTTAATTACAAAGAAAGAATGTTAAAGGTTGCAATGATGATATGGAACTCATGCCGAAAGATTAAAACAGAAACGACGCTTTTTTCTCTCTATCTTCCGTCTTCCATCAAAACGCTGTCAATATTGACCGCACTTTTCTGTGTTATGCCTTTGGCTTTTGCTGCGCAAGGGGATAATTTGTCAAAAATTCACCAGCAAATTAAACAGCAAGAACAAAAAATTGCCGGACAGAAAGCCGAGCAGCAAAAGTTGCAATCCACGCTAAAACATCAAGAGAATCAGATTAACAACGTGATTGGTAAATTACGTCAAACGGAATCGGATTTAAAAGAAATTCGCAAAACGATCAGCGATACCGATAGACAAATCAAACAGTTACAAAAACAAGAAAAAGAGCAAAAAGCCAAACTGGCGAAGCAGTTGGATTCTGCCTATCGTTCCGGCACGAATCCATCGGTAGCAGAGCGGATGCTGTCTGATAAAGGGCAAAATGCGGAACGCATGAAAGCCTATTATGCCCATTTGAATCAAGTGCGAATGGCATTAATTGAGGATTTAAAGCAGACGCAGGAACAACTGGCGAAACAAAAAGCCGCCATTGCAGAACAACATAAAGAGCAACAAACACAGCTTGCCGATCAGAAAAAGCAACAACAAGAATTGCAAAAAGTTCAGAAGGAACGACAAAGCACGCTGAACCAACTGAATCAAAACTTAACGCGAGATGAAAATAAATTAGAAGCGCTGAAAGCCAACGAAAATGCGTTGCGCCAAGAAATCCAGCGTGCGGAACAAGTGGCGCGTCAGCAAGAACAACGTGAGCGTGAGGCGTTAGCACAGAAAAAACAATCGGAAGAAACGAAAAATCACAAGCCTTATCAACCAACAGCGCAAGAGCGCCAACTGCTGAACAGTACTGCCGGGTTAGGGACACCGAAAAAACAATATGGTTTTCCGGTGGCGGGCAAAGTCGTGAACAGTTTCGGTTCAACTCAAATGGGCGAGTTACGCTGGAAAGGTATCGTGATTGCAGCAGGCGCCGGTACACCGGTGAAAGCCATTGCTGACGGGCGGGTGATCCTTGCCAACTGGCTGCAAGGTTACGGCTTAATGGTGATCGTGAAACACGGTGAGAGCGATTTGAGTTTGTATGGCTATAACCAATCGGTTGCGGTGAAAGAAGGGCAGCTCGTGAAAGCCGGTCAAAAAATCGGTGAAGTGGGCAATAGCGGCGGCCAATCGAAAAGCGCATTGTATTTTGAGATTCGTCGCAAAGGGATGGCAGTGAATCCGTTAGGTTGGTTGCGATGACCTTGGCAATCAAAAAAACGTTGTTGCTGGTAACCGCACTTTTATCGGCGTCCTTTGCGCATTCCGCTAAACTTGCGATTGTCATTGACGATTTAGGTTATCACGAGAAAGAAGATGCCCAGATTTTGGCAATGCCAAAAGCCGTGTCGGTGGCGATTATTCCGGCTGCACCTTACGCTAAACAACGTAACCAACAGGCGTTCCAACAAGGGCGCGATATTCTCATTCATATGCCCATGGAAACTGTATCTAAAATGAAAATTGAAGATGGCGGATTGCATTTGGGGATGTCGCAAGGGGAGGTAAGTCATCGCGTTCAAACGGCTCACAATATCGTTTCTAACGCCATTGGGATGAACAATCACATGGGCAGCGCCGCTACGGCAGATGGGCCGTTAATGACCAAATTAATGACCGCACTTCGTGAGCGTCAGTTGGCTTTCTTGGATAGCCGCACCATTGGTCGCAGTGTGGCGGGTAAAATGGCAAAGGAACAAGGCGTGCGCACGTTAGATCGGCATATCTTTTTAGACGATAGCGATGCGTTTGCCGATGTGCAACGACAATTTCAAGCCGCCGTGCAATATGCGCAGAAACACGGCATCGCCATTGCCATCGGGCATCCGCGAAAAAATACCATTGCCGTATTGCAAGCGGGCATCGCCAATTTGCCGGCGGACATTCAGCTGGTTTCTATGGGCAGTTTGTGGCGAAACGAAAAAGTCGCCCCGCCGAAACCTTTTATGTTTCTCTTTAGCGAAATGCCTGCCCCCACCTCCACTCCACCTTATACCGCTGTGCCATTGTTGCGTGGTGTGCCTTAGTTTTGCGTTTGGTTACACAGATGCTTTAGAAAGTTTCTGCAATAGCCTATCCATCGCCCGATAGCCCAAGGCTTCTGCTAAGTGTCGCTGGTGAATTTGCTTTTCCCCTTCTAAATCCGCAATGGTGCGAGAAACCTTGAGTATGCGGTGGTATGCCCGCACAGATAGCCCGAGCTTGGTCAGCGCATTTTCTAAAAATAACGCATCTTTCTCTTCCAGCTTGCAATCCCGTTCAATTTCTTTACTGGTTAAATGGGCGTTAATTTTGCCGGCACGTTGCAGCTGAATGGCGCGTGTTTTTAAGACTTTTTCTCTCACGGTGGCACTAGATTCACCACGGTCACCGCTATTTTGCAGACTCCCTTGCGGCAACAACGGCACTTCAATAGATAAATCGAAACGATCTAAAAAGGGGCCGGACAGACGATTTAAATAGCGCATGATTTGTTGTGGTGAGGTGCGGTTATGGGTGCCTTGATAATGCCCTGTCGGGCTTGGGTTCATGGCGGCAATCAGTTGAAATCTTGCCGGAAATTGAATCTTGGCATTGGCACGGGAAATGATGATTTCACCACTTTCTAAAGGCTGGCGGAGCGCATCCAACACCTTGCGTTCGAATTCAGGCAATTCATCCAAAAACAACACGCCATTGTGTGCAAGGGAGATTTCCCCGGGTTTTGGAATCGAACCGCCACCCACCAATGCCGGTGTGGAGGCGCTGTGGTGAGGTGCACGGAAAGGACGTTGTTTCCAGTTGTGAAAATTCAGTTCATTTTGTACAAGGCTTGCAACCGCGGCAGTTTCAATGGCTTCTTGATCGGTCATTTCCGGCAGTAATCCCGTTAAGCGACTGGCGAGCATGGTCTTTCCTGTGCCGGGTGGGCCTAAAAATAACAAATTATGCTGCCCTGCCGCTGCAATCATTAAAGCGCGCTTGGCGTGTTGTTGACCGATGATGTCTGTCAGATCTTTAGGATTTTCAGGGAAAAAATCCACCGCACTTTGAGTTTTGATGTCGCCAGCAAGAGGCAGCTCCCCTTGTTCATTAAGAAATTGCACCACATCCAATAAAGAATTGGCGTAATAGGTTTCCTGCTCAGAAACCAGTGACGCTTCGTTGGCATTGCCTTGTGCAATAATGCATTTTCGCTTGGCTTGTTTCGCCGCCAGAATCGCAGGAATGACACCATGCACGGCACGCAGTTGACCGGTTAAGGCAAGTTCGCCGATAAATTCAAACTGCTTTAATTTTTCCGGATCGATATAACCAAAGGCGGCAATCATACCAATCGCAATAGGCAAATCAAAACGTCCACCTTCTTTGGGTAAATCTGCCGGGGCAAGGTTGACGGTAATGCGCTTGGCGGGGTAGCGAAATTCGGCATTGAGCAACGCACTGCGGACACGGTCTTGAGCTTCTTTTACCGTTTTTTCCGGTAACCCAACCAGCGTAAAACTTGGCTTACCGTTGCTCAAATGCACCTCAATGGTGACCAGTGGCGCTTGAACGCCCATGGAGGCGCGGCTGTAAACGATGGCTAAAGACATATTGGGCTCCGTAATGCTGAAGAAAAAGGCGGAGCGCCAAAATAAAAAAAGTGCGAAATGAAAGAAATTCACACCGCACTTTTTTGCGATCAGAATCGCAGAAATGGCTTTTTTTAGGCAAAAACCGGCGCAAACCACGCGTCTAATTTGGCGGCCAAACGATCAATTCCGGTGCGTTTCAAGGCTGAAAACGCCTCCACTTGAATATCACCTTGGAACGGTAAAATCGCTTCACGCACCATTTTGACTTGTTTGCTGCGTTCGCTTTGGCTCAGTTTATCCGCTTTTGTAAGCAGTAATAACACCGGTTTTTCAGAGGCCACCGCCCATTCAATCATTTGCTGGTCCAAATCTTTGAGCGGATGGCGAATGTCCATCAAAATCACAATTCCGGCAAGGCATTCGCGCTTTTGCAAATATTCACCAAGGGCTTGTTGCCATTGCAATTTCATTTGTTCCGGCACGGCAGCATAGCCATAGCCCGGCAAATCCACTAATTTACATTGCGGTTCCACTTCAAACAAATTGATGAGTTGGGTACGCCCGGGGGTTTTTGACGTACGAGCAAGGTTTTTCTGATTCGTTAAGGCATTCAGTGCGGTCGATTTTCCTGCATTAGAGCGGCCGGCAAAGGCGATTTCAACTCCGCTATCTTCCGGCAGACTTTTGAGGTTCGGCGAACTGGTTAAAAAATGAGTTTTGTGATAATTCAGTTTAATTTCTGACATGATGTGCTTTGTGTCCAAGGTGATAAATTGCCGGCTAGGATACTTTATCAACCGCAAAAAAACGACAAAAAAATGCAAAAAAGGGGAGATTATGCGAAAATGTGCCTTGATTTTATTTCTATTTCGATTGTGACATCCAATGACTCAACACGCTCTTTATCAATGGCCTCATCCTCTCGCTTTGTATCCGGATCGAGGTAAAAAATCGTATCGCATGAAACGCTTACGTTATCGCTTACGTTCACTTCTTCACCGACAAGCCATTAAAAAATTTGAATGTTTTGTCAATCAGAATGCGTCGCTCGTGCCTCTGCTGAATGCCTGCCCGGATTTTAGTTATCCCTTGGCGCATCGTTTTTTGGATAAACGCTTTAATACGCAACAACGTTTTGACGCCATGTGCGACAACCTGACTTTTTTACCGGAAAAATTGACCGCACTTGGGTTGCCGCCGTTGTGGCAACAAGCCATTTCTTTTGGTGAAGTGATTCCTGACTTTGAGCTTAAATTAATGCTCAGCGATCATCAGCCGATGGAGGGCTTTTGGACATTGGAACTGATTCATTCACCAAGCCAAGAATTGGTGTATTTATTGACCTTCGGCAAAGTGCAACAGGCGCTTTTAATTGCGGTGATTCAAGGGCCGAATTTTGAAGGCTCAAAAGACATGGTGAAATTGCTAACGAAAAAGTGCCATGGTTTACGTCCGGCTTATTTGATGGTGGAAGCCATGAAAGCCCTAACTAATGTGTTAGGTTATTCCGCACTGTGGGGCATTCCGCATAAGTATCAAAACAAATCCCGCATTGTGCAAAGCAAACGTTATGTGGTGGATTATGATGCGATTTTCGCAGAATCTGCCGGCATATTAAAAGATTATTGGGAATTGCCATTGCATTTTGAAACCAAAAATATGGACGATATTCCAAGCAATAAGCGTTCTATGTACCGTAAACGTTATGCCATGTTGGAACAATTACAGGAAAATATGGCGACTGCACTCAAAGTGCGGTAGAAATTTAACGCAAAAATACATTTACTTCCCCCATTTTCTCTTACAGGGAGATTAGAAATTTTATGAAAAAATTATTCATCGCCGTTTTAGTTGCCGGCGTGATGGGACTCACTGCTTGCCATGATAAAGACACTCAAAAGCAAGCGGACACCATCGCCCAATTAAACGAACAGGTTGCGACCTTGCAAAAACAGGTAGCCGATTTAGCGGAAAATCAAATGATTCGCGTAGAACCGGACGTGTTACTTCAAAAAACAGAAAAGATTCCTTCCTCCACGAGCGAGGGAAACGATCAGGAATGGCATCAAGTGAAATTTGATATTACTACGTTAAAAACGTCTTCAGATTGGTTAACCGAGTTATTATTAAATGAAGTCATTAAACGGTTTGGCGTAGATAAAAATATAAAAATCGATAATAAGCAACAATTTATCGAATTTTTACAACATAACATGGCAGACGCACTCAAAGAGGCAAAAGAATACGAAATGTCAGCCTATGAAACCCAAATGCTGACCGAATATTTAGGGCAACGGGAAAATATTGCCACGTTTACCATTTTCTCACACAATTATACCGGTGGTGCACACGGTCTTTATGGGACGGATTTTGTCCTTGTGGATTTAAAGAAAAAAGCAGTAATTAAAGTAGAGGATATTTTCGTTAAATCCGCACAAGATAAATTAAAATCTTTATTGTGGGAGAGATATAGAAATCAATATCGCAATGAACAAGGTGAGCTTATCGAACCGTTTATGTCAAAAGATGATTTCTATGTCAGTGAAAATGTCTATTTTTCTCGTGAGGGTATTACCTTTGTTTATCCGCCCTATGCATTAGGATCTTATGCTGAAGGGGAAAAAGAATTGACCCTGTCATTTTATGAAAACGATTTAAAAAGCATATTAACCCCTGAGTTTCAATTTTTAGTCAAAGATACGCCCGAATAAATCGGCATAAAAAAAAGAGTTGATATATCAACTCTTTTTTATATCCCATAAATGACATGATGATATTCTTCTAATTATTCGGAATGGTTAATTCTCGACTTCTAAATGAAGAATATGCGGTGATTGTTTTAATAATGCATATAATTCATGTGCGGTTTCTTTATTATTCATTGCACAACGGAGCGTTAATTTTGTTTCACCGTTGCCCTGATCTTTAATATTCATATTTTCAATAAGATGATGATGTGCTTTTAATAACAAGATAAATTGACCAATGGCTTCAGCGGAAGAAAGCGTGGCGCTAATGCGTGTTTTTCCTTTCTTTTCGTGGCGACGAACCCATTTATGCACATAAGGACTTAAGCGAATCGCAACAAGGATCATCATCGTGGCAATAAGTGCATCAAAATAAAATCCCGCACCTGACGCAATACCAATACCTGCCGCAGCCCAAATGATCGCCGCTGTGGTTAACCCTGAAATGGCGTCATTGTGTTTACGCAAAATAACTCCGGCGCCAAGAAAACCGATTCCGCTGATCACTTGTGCCGCCAGCCGCATAGGATCGGTACGGATATTTTCAGACACTTGGGCATAATGTTCGGCAGATTGAATGGAGACAATGGTTAACACGCAAGTGGTCACCGCGATAATCATGCAAGTTTTTACGCCCACAGGCTTCGCTTTCAATTCCCTTTCTAAACCGATAACTCCGCCAAGTACCATGGCAAAGAGGATTTTAATGAAGATGAAGACATGGCTATCTTGGGCAAAATCGGCGATAAATTGTGTTAAGTCTGTCATGGTTTTAGTCAGTCAGTTCCAGTAATTGATAAAGTTGTTGAAGCTCGGTTGTCGTTAAAGTGCGGTAACTTTTCGGCGGTAAATTTTTAACATCAAAGCCGGCTTGCCGATAACGAATTAAACGTAATGTAGGGAAACCAATATGGGCAGTCATTCTGCGGACTTGTCGATTTTTGCCCTCGTAAATTTGAATTTCTAACCAAGCGGTGGGAATCTGCTTTCGTTCACGAATAGGCGGCACACGCGCCCATAAAAAATCCGGCGGCAAAATCGACCGCACTTTCGCCGGTTGTGTCATGCCATCTTTTAACAACACGCCTTTACGCAGTTGTTCCAACGCCTCTTCGTTCGGAATGCCTTCCACTTGCACCCAATACGTTTTCGCCATTTTAAATTGCGGATTCGCCAAACGATGTTGAATCTCCCCGTTATTCGTCAAGAGAAGTAAGCCCTCGCTGTCTTTATCCAACCGCCCAATGGGATACACATCAGGAATATCAATAAAATCCTTCAAGGTGGCACGACCCTCACCATCGGTAAATTGGCTGAGCACATCAAAAGGCTTATTAAATAAAATCACCTTTGTTTGCGAAAAACTTAAAGAGGGTTTCGACAGCATTTTGCCTTTTTTTCTAAAGATTTTCGTTATGCCTTGCTTGGGTGTACGTAAATGATGCCTTTTCATCACGGAGGCTATCCTCGTTATTCAAAAATTGCGCTTAATCTTACTCTTTTCTTTTTAAAAAGAAAGATTTCCAGTAGAATGCGCGGTCAGCTCATCTGATGAGTGAAAATTACTCTACTTTTACTTTTTATTGCCATCAAGTGATTGATTTTATTGTAACAATTACATAGTGGCGGACTTTACAAAAGGATCATTTATGAAAAAGCCCTTAAATACTGTTCGGAAACTTTCTCTTGTCTCCGAATTCACTTCTTCAAAAACTATTCTAAGTGCAGCACTGGTTGTCGGTGGCTTGCAATTTAGTCCTTTCGTTTCGGCTTTTCCTCTATTACCCGGTGCGGATAATATAGAGGTTGGTATCTTCTCTAAAAATGAGAAAATAAACCCACTTCAAGAACTGAAGATTGGCGCAACGGATGTTGGTAAAACAGCAGCAGGAGAGATTAAGGAGGCTGATGGCGTTATTTCTTTCGGTAATAAAGCTATGGGTGTTTATCGTCAGTTGCAGAATGTGGGTGCTGGACAAATTTCTGCAACGTCCACAGATGCTGTAAACGGCTCTCAGATTTATGCCTTGGCGAATGCGACAAAGGATATTTATAGTGATGTTGATGGAATCAAACAACGTATTTATGACTTTAAAGTTGCAAATGGTCAAAGTTCACTTGGAAAAGATAAGGATAATGCAGGACAATGGAAGCCTTTGGCTGACGGATCATTCACTTTAGGTGCCACTGATGAACTTTCTGTGACGACAGACGGAAATGGCAGTATCGTTTATGGTTTTTCAGACGCCTCCAAGAAAACCATGAAAGAGGCGAAAGACGCAGCAACAACGGTCACGAATTCCCTTACAGCAATTAATGCATCTGTTAAAAAAGCAGAAGATGCGGCAAAAGCAGCTAAAGATTCAGAAACTGCCGCAAAAACTTCAGAAGATAATGCTAAAGCTTCTGAAACCGCAGCAAAAACTGCAGAAACTAACGCTAAGGCCTCTGAAACTGCCGCAAAAACTTCAGAAGATAACGCTAAAGCTTCTGAAACAGCTGCTCAAACTGCAGAAACCAATGCGAAAGCTTCTGAAACCGCAGCAAAAACTGCAGAAACCAATGCTAAAGCGTCTGAAACTGCCGCAAAAACTTCAGAAGATAACGCTAAAGCATCAGAAACCGCAGCTCAAACTGCAGAAACCAATGCGAAAGCTTCTGAAACCGCAGCAAAAACTGCGGAAACTAATGCGAAAGCCTCTGAAACTGCCGCAAAAACTTCAGAAGTTAACGCTAAAGCATCAGAAACTGCCGCTCAAACTGCAGAAGCCAACGCTAAAGCGTCAGAAACAGCTGCACAAACTGCAGAAACCAACGCTAAAGCTTCTGAAACTGCTGCTCAAACTGCAGAAGCCAACGCTAAAGCGTCAGAAACAGCTGCACAAACTGCAGAAACCAACGCTAAAGCTTCTGAAACTGCCGCAAAAACTTCAGAAACTAACGCTAAAGCTTCTGAAACGGCAGCAAAATCTGCAGAAACCAATGCTAAAGCGTCTGAAACTGCCGCAAAAACTTCAGAAGTTAACGCTAAAGCTTCTGAAACAGCTGCGCAAACTGCAGAAACTAACGCTAAAGATTCAGAAATCTCCGCAAAAACTGCAGAAGGTAATGCGAAAGCGTCAGAAACCGCTGCTCAAACTGCAGAAACTAATGCGAAGGCGTCTGAAACCTCAGCGAAAGCATCTGAAAATATGACACAGGTATTTGCACAAACTGCAGAAAAAGCAAGGGATGAGGCTGTTTTAGCACAGAATAAAGTCACTGCCGAAGCTAACGGTATTAAACGCGTTGTTCAATCCTCAAATGAACAAGGTGAAATTAATAAAGAAACGGCGACAGTAGATGGTCGTAATTCGACTGCAGTGGGTTCGTCTGCACAGGTACAAGGCGATAATTCTTCTGCATTCGGTTCCCAAGCTAAAGTAGTGGCGAATAAATCTGTTGCTGTTGGGCAAGGTGCGCGCGTTTTGGCTGAAAATTCTGTTGCCTTAGGACAAGGTTCTGTGGTTGATAAAGGTGAAATCAATACGGTTTCAGTGGGGAATTCCACAACAAAACGTCGTGTAACAAATGTTGCAGATGGGATCAATGCTCATGATGCGGTAAATGTGAAGCAGCTTAATGAAGTAAAATCATCCGTGGATTCTGTACGTAAGGATTTGCAAAAGAATGATAAAAAATTGCGTGGCGGTATTGCCGGTGCTGCGGCACTTGCTAATATCCCTCAAGTTACTCAAGCCGGTTCTAACTTATTAGGCGTTGGCGTAGGTAATTATAGAGGTGAAAGTGCCGTTGCTGTAGGCTATTCAAAAGCGAATGAATCTAATAAAGTCATTTTCAAAATGAGTGGTTCTGCAACAACCCAAGGTGATTTCAATGTCGGTGCCGGTATTGGATATCAATGGTAGTTTTTAGTACCCGGGGTTAAATTTACGGATATCATGCCTGTTTTCGGATTATCATGCTGGAAACAGGTATTTTTTTATGCTTGTTACCACGAGAGTTCACTAATTTTATTTCATTCGCTGAGCGATCATTTAAGAAAAGTTGGCATATAATTGAAAACATTGATTAATTCATTGGCATTGTAACGATGACACATAAAAAGCGAGGAGGAATGTTTGGCTATGTCGCAGGTCGAATGGGGCGTTGGCTTTATGCTAAGCGTTATCCTCATTATTCTACCTCCGAACATTACGATCCTCACACCCGCACTTTTTTTAATGCTGAAGCGAGAAGACCGGTAGTTCACGCCGCCGGTGCAATGTGGAAATTCATTTTTCAGGAAAAATCGTTGCATCCTCCTGAGCCATTGCCCATTCTTAAGCCAGATTGGACAACCTTTTTAGCGCCGGCATCAAAAGGCCGTTTTATTTGGTTTGGTCATTCGACGTTGATGATGCGCCTTGGATCTCAAACGATTATGACCGATCCGCTGTTTGGCAAAAGTGCCTCTCCTCTGCCTGTGATGATGCACCGTTTCCAAGATCCTCCTGCTCATATTGAAGAGTTACCCGCGATCGATGTCGTGCTGATTTCTCATAATCATTACGATCATCTTGAACGGAAAAGCATACGCACTCTTGCTAAACGCCAGTGCCATTTTATTGTACCGCTGGGAATTGGCGTTTTATTACAACGCTGGGGGGTGGCACCAACGCGAATTACCGAGTTAGATTGGTGGGACAGTGTGGAATATAACGGGGTACGTTATACCGCACTGCCTGCACGCCATTATTCCGGGCGCGGTGTATTTGATAATAGTAGAACACTGTGGGCCAGTTTTGTGATTCAACATAAAGAAGAGCGGTTTTATTTCCATGGTGATTCTTCTTATGGTCAGCATTTTGATGTGATCGCCGAACGTTTTAACGGATTTGATATCGCTTTCATTGAAAATGGACAATATGATGAGCGCTGGCCGGATAACCATTTATTTCCTCATCAAACGGTTGAATTGGCCGTTAAATTAA